>JBFEXW010000115.1:0-6566 GCA_041562495.1 Marinobacterium sp.
CTCAACTTCAGAGGCAAACTGACTGACTGCGCTATCGATTGTCGCCTGAACTCGTGCTTTGGCATCTTCAGCCGTTTCGCCCGGCGCAGTTTGCGTTGCTTTTGACAGTACCGCCGAGGCTGCAACATTGGCAGCAGCATCATAGGCACGTCTCAGCACCTGCTCCGTCTGGCTCTGTTGCTGCGTCAGATCACCTACATTCTCGGAGGGCTGAGCCGGAGAAGCTGCACTATGGCTAAGCTGACGAACTATTACATCCGCAAGTCCAATACCATTTCCGCTGGTCGACAGATCCAGAGAAACCTGCTGATCCAGCATATCCTGAAAGAACTTGGTCTCGTTGCTGTTAAACGGACTATCCTTACCAAACTCCTGATTTGCATCGCGCATACTCTTAAGCATCATGTTCATAAACATCTGCTCAAACTGCTGTGCAACCTCTTTCAATGCGGCCTGGCCATCAGTGCTGGCTTTCTTCTTCAGAGAGCCGAGCTGTGCCAGATCGGTGAACAACTTAGTGGTGTTTGGGTCGGTACTGTTGTTAATAGCCATCTTAGATCACCATCAGTTCTGCACGCAGCGCACCCGACTGCTTAAGCGCTTCGAGAATCGCCATCAGGTCACCTGGTGCCGCACCTACAGCATTCACCGCTTCAACCAGTGACTGCAGAGATGTACCCGGCTGGAACTCAAACATGTGGCCTGAACCCGCGTCGACCTCTATGCCAGTGCGTGGCGTCACCACAGTCGTGCCACCGGCCATCGCATTAGGTTGGTTAACGTTCTGCGCTTCCGTAATTGAAACCGTCATGCCGCCGTGGGTAATCGCGACGGGTGATATATGCACATTCTGGCCAACAACTATGGTGCCGGTACGTGAGTTGATGATCACCTTAGCCACCTCTTCAGCTGGCTGAACTTCCAGATTTTCCAGTACAGAGAGGAAGGATACGCGTTGGTCAGAACTGCGTGGCGCACGTACCTGAACTGAAGCCGCATCCATCGCCTGAGCAACCTGAGGACCGAGCAACTGATTGATCTGCTCAGCAACACGGCGAGCTGTCGTGAAATCTGGATTATTCAGATTCAGCACCAAGGAATCACCCTGCATAAAGGCACTCGGTACCATTCGCTCAACGGTCGCGCCGTTAGGGATACGACCAACGCTGGGTACATTCAGTGACAAACGAGAACCGTCAACACCATTAACACCAAAACCGGAGACCACCAGATTACCCTGCGCCAGTGCATACACCTGACCGTCGGCACCTTTCATCGGCGCCATCAGCAGAGAGCCGCCACGCAGGCTTTTAGCATCGCCAATTGCTGATACAGTGATGTCTATACTCTGCCCAGGCTTGGCAAATGGCGGTAGATCAGCATGAATCGCCACAGCAGCAATATTCTTGGAGCTAGGGTTCACATTAGGTGGAATCGACACACCAAAGTTATTCAGCAGGTTACGGAAGGTCTGTGAGGTGAAGGCGGTTTTATCGCCTGTACCTTCAAGCCCAACAACCAGACCGTAACCCACCAACTGGTTTGAACGGACACCTGCTACCGACATCAGATCCTTCAGACGTTCTGCCGAAGCCTGAGCAGAAATTAGTGCCAATAGTACGAAGATGAGTGCTTTAAACTTGTTCATATCCACCTCCTACAGAAGCCACATCGGACTTAGGAAGAATTTTGCCAGCCAGCCAATAGCGTTGGTGTTGTGAACAGCTCCAGTACCGCTGTAGCTGATTCGCGCATCTGCCAGACGGGTTGATGAAACAGTATTGGACGCATCGATATCCTGAGCACGCACGATCCCGGACACACGGATATATTCATCACCTTGGTTAAGCGTCAGCCACTTCTCGCCACGTACCAGCAGGGTTCCGTTAGGACGAACCTCATGAACTGTCGCGGTGATCTGGCCTGACAGGCTGTTGCTCATATCGCTGTTACCATTACCGCTAAAGGATGAATTTCCACCGAAGTTAGCACTGAGTGGAAACTTACCGATCGCCAGATTCTGTCCTAGCGCTGTACCACCATCGATTGCAGTATTGCTCGCTTTATCCAGGCTGGTGGTAGCTGTTTTAGATGACTGAGTACTCTCCTGCAGCGTTACCGTAATGATATCGCCGACCCGATAAGCACGACCGCCACCATAAAGATTCATCGCTGTCGCAGAGCTGTATAGCGAGCCATTAACCGGCTGAACCGTTTCATAAGCGGCGGGAGCGATAGGCGCAAAGTATGGGTTATCCGGCTTAGGGGCATTGTTTACGCAGCCAGTTAAAAGCAGCGTAGCGGCAACGGCGAAGAGTACTCTTAGTTTCATCTTAAGCCTCTATCATTAAAGCTGCTGGGTTACAAACGACAGCATCTGATCAGCAGTCGAGATCACTTTCGAGTTGATCTCATAAGCGCGTTGGGTGGTGATCATATTGACCAGCTCTTCGACAGCATTAACGTTGGAGCCTTCCAGCATCCCCTGCTTCAGAATACCGGTACTCTGCTCACCCGGAATCGCCAGCGTTGGCGCTCCACTCGCTGGCGTTTCCAGGAACAGGTTCTGACCGATAGCCTGCAGCCCCTGCGGGTTTACAAAGTCAGCCAGTTCCAGCTGGCCAAGCGTCTGAGATGCCGGTGCGCTAGCCGCGGTAATAACGGTGACAATACCGTCATTGGAAACCGTAAAGTTCTGCACCTCTGCAGGCAGCGTAATAGCTGGCTCAATCAGAAAGCCCTCTGCAGTGACCAGACGGTTCTCGCCGTCCAGATGGAACTGACCGTTGCGGGTGTAAGCTATCTCGCCGTTAGGCTGAACAACCTGGAAGAAACCCTTACCGTTAATCGCCACATCAAAGGTCTGATCGGTAATCTGCAGATCGCCCTCGTTAAAGTTCTTTTGCGTGCTGACAGTCCGAACACCGCTACCCAGTTGGAGACCTGAAGGCAATTGCGAATCTGCTGCTGAATCCGCACCCGGCTGACGTCGAATCTGATAGAGCAGATCTTCAAATACTGCGCGATCCTTTTTAAAGCCAACGGTACTGACGTTTGCCAAGTTGTTGGAGATCACCTTAAGGTTGGTGTCCTGCGCGCTTAAGCCAGTTTTTGCTACCTGTAGTGCACCATGCATACTATTCTCTCCTTACTTAAGCCAGTCTCAGTACCTGAGTGGCTGCGCTGGACATATCTTCAGCCGTTTTCATCATCTTCACCTGCATCTCGAACTGACGGGAAAGGGAGATGATCGAGGTAAGTTCACCAACCGCATTTACGTTGCTGGTTTCCAGATAGCCTGCTCTGAGACTGGCCAGTTGATCAGCCGGAAGCGGGGTGAGGTTGTTGGTTCTCATCAAACCATCATCACCTTTCCACAACGTGCCATTCTCAGGGTTAACCAGCTTGATCTGGTCAACAACGACCAGTTCATTAACAGGGGATCCCTTAGGAATGACACTGATCGTGCCGTCATTCGCGATAGTCACCTTTTCAGCTTCCGGTAACACAATAGGCGCACCGCCGTTGCCCATTACCGGCAAGCCACTGCCCGTCACCAGCGTATTGGTAATATCGATCTGAAACTCACCCCCACGGGTATAACGCTCGGTTCCATCACCCGATTGCACAGCAATCCACCCTGACCCGTTAATTGCCACATCCAGATCACGACCGGTTTCCATCAGCGTACCGCTCGTCGTATCTGTGGCGGGGCGCTCACTCATCGAATAGACGCGTGAAGGATAGCCGTCACCAAAGGCACGCATAGCACGCGCCTGCTCAAGATCCGCTTTAAAACCTGTAGTGGTCACGTTTGCCAGATTATTGGCGTGGGTCTGCTGCGCCAGCATATTCTCGCGCGCGCCCGTCATTGCCACATAAAGTACTTTATCCATTTCGGCCTCTTGGATTGCCGGTTTAAATCGTCTTAAAATGAATAAAGCAGGATAGATGCCATAAATATAAATATCATTTAATTCATATAGTTATATTTATATTTTAGTGGTATTACCGCGTACATCTGGAGAAATTGGAACAGCCTTGCCGAGAGAGCGGCAAAGCGGAACAGCGGCGGCAAAGAGAAAATATTGCGGATAATTGTAGGAATCATCTGCGCGTAAGCGCAGGTGGTGACCAAGTGATAGATGTCACGACCGCTTTGCGATCGTTCCTACAAATGATATCGCTTGTAGGAACGATCTCACAGAGGCCGTAACCCAGACCCTAAATCAGATCTGCAGAATCGCCTGAGTCACCGTGTTCAGTGTCGACAGGGTTTTTGAGTTCGCCTGGAAGTTACGCTGACCTTCAATCAGCTTAACCAGCTCGGCGGACAGATCCACGTTTGACTGCTCCAGCGCAGCTGAGCGCAGCGTACCGTTCAGACCGGTGCCAGGCGGGTTAAGAATCGCCGTACCGGAGTTCAGTGTTGAGATCCACTCGGTATCACCGGAAGGCTGCAGACCCGACTGGTTCTCGAAGGTTGCAATCGCAACGAGCCCCAGATTCTGACGCTGGCCGTTCGAGAAGCTGGCGACCATTTCACCGGTTTCCGCGAAGGTTACGCCGATCAGATCACCCTTAGGATAACCGTTCTGAGAGGATGACTTTACAATCGACTCCGAAGCAAACTGACTTGAACCGGTAATATCCAGCTGGATACCTGCCAGACCATCAAGGTCAGTATCCAGAACCTGATCATTCGGGTTTGCGGGGTCTGCACCAAGAATAGTGATCCTGGGCGCAGCGGCTCCGTTCGGGATACTATCTCCATTTACACCCGACAAAACACCAGTTGTTGGATCAAAGTTAATCAGAATAGGACCAACTTCAGTCGCTGCTGATGCAAACCCCGCTTCACCCGGATCCACCACCTTGCCGATATCCAAAGCGGTTTCATCATTCAGATAAGCATAGAGCCGATATGCACCCTGATAGCTGTTATCTCCGTTATACAGAGTCGACAGTCCAGCCGCCGCGATTGGCTCGCTACCAGCAGCCGGAGATACGCTGATGGGATCAACATTACCCACTTCAGCTTTCCAGGTAATCGTAATATTTTTCGTGGTCGTATCGTATTCGACAGACTGAATATCCGGATTTTTAGCAATAATATCGCGTTCAGCCGCTGCAATAGCTGCACCTACATCATCGACATCCGAACTCGCATCCAGAGCAATATCAACGCCACCAATGGTCACCGTAGTCGGGGTACCCAACGTGGTCGCAACTGACAAAGGAAGCATCTGAACTTCATTCGCGGCTCGCTCAGAAGCCCCTACACCAATGATCGGAGTTTCTGTTCCTGCTGCACCAGTAACCACTATATTACCTGATTGGGTGTACTCGGCTTTCAGTTCGAATGTGAGCTGATGCGTTCCGGAGTTATAAGCAAGCGTCGACAGGTCAATACGGGGATCCTGAACAGCAAGGTTGGTAGCAACTGTTGGGTTCGCTGCCAGATAACCCTGAATATCCGGAAAAGCCGCCTGCGGAATAGTAAAGCCGGATATCAGCAGATCTTCATCAGGAAGGCCATCCTGCCCCGGATTTCCCGCGCCATCCAGTGTATCCAAACCAGTCAGGTCATATGTATACCCTTCCCTAACGGCTGCCTGTTCAACTGTATAGAAGCGTATAGAGTTTGAGTTACCCAGGCTATCTACAGTCTCAACTGTAGTGGAATAGGTATAAGATGCCGCATTCGTTTTATCGAAGCTACGAGACAGCAGCTCTGCATTGGCAGTCGAGTCGATATTGAACGACAGATCAATATTTTCAGTCGCGTGCGGTGCGCTCTCTTTCTGAGTTACAGCAAGATTTTGCAATGGCAACTGGTTGCCGAGCGCATCAAGACCATAGCCCTGCAGGAATTTACCGTTTTTAGAAACGATATAACCATCTTTATCCAGCTCGAACGCACCGGCACGTGTGTAGGTTACCCCGCCATTACCATCGTTCAACTGGAAGAAACCTGAACCATTAATCGCAAGATCAAGGTTGTTGTTAGTGAATTCGATGGTACCCGCAGAGAAGTCCTGGGAGATATCCATTACAGTTACACCGGAACCGGGCAGATTACTCGAACCCGCACCTACAACTGAGGTTGCATAGATATCGGCAAACTCGGTACGCGAGGCTTTGTAACCAACGGTACTGGAGTTTGCGATGTTGTTACCGGCAACATCCAACAGGGTGGATGATGATTTAAGACCGGTTACTGCTGTATTAAAACCTGCCATTTTTCTGTCCTCTCTTAACCTACACCGTTGCCGATCTGGATTACGTCATCTATGCCGACGGAACCGGCATCAGTGTTGAGTTTCATACCTATACCATTCTGTCCCAGTGACACACTGTTCACTGTATGGCCGATATAGCTTTCAACCGGGGCAGATTCACCATCCACAGTTGCGCTTGCTACAAAGCGATATTCACCCGCCGGGTTACCGGCACCATCCCAGGAGAAGCTATGCTCGCCGGTAGCGAGATTACCCAGCGCAATGCTGTCTACCTGATTCCCGTTCTTGTCGAGCACCTTCACTGCCACACTGGAAGCACTGGCC
>JBFEXW010000116.1:0-6561 GCA_041562495.1 Marinobacterium sp.
ACCGCCCATCAGCGGCCCATAAACGATGAAGGAGTGCCCTACAACCCATCCGATATCGGAGGCTCCCCACCAGACATCACCCGCTTCCATACCGTACACGTTGTTAAGCGCGTAGCTAAGTGCAACGGCATGGCCGCCATTATCGCGAACGATCCCTTTTGGCTGACCGGTGGTACCGGAGGTGTAGAGAATATAGAGTGGATCTGAGCCCATAACGGGCGTACAGGGCGCCGCTTCAACGCCCTGCTGAACCTCGAACCAGTCAACATCACGATCAGAGTTCATCTCTGCTCTGAGCATGTCACGCTGGAAAACCACCGTATAATCCGGCTTGTGAGTGGCCTGACTGATCGCATCATCCACCAGCGGTTTATAGGCGATCTTTTTATCAAACTCGATACCGCAGGAGGCGGTCAGGATCATCTTCGGATGGGCATCATCGATACGGATCGCCATTTCATGTGGCGCAAAGCCACCAAAAACGACTGAATGCACGGCTCCAAGACGGGCACAGGCGAGCATAGCAACAGCCGCTTCTGGAATCATCGGCATATAGATCAGGACTGTATCACCCTTTTCCACCCCTTTAGATTTCAGTGCACCGGCGAAGCATTCGACACGCCCCAACAGGTCCTGATAGGTGATCGCCTCTTTGCTATCGGAGACCGGCGAGTCGTAATAGAGCGCAACCTGATCACCTCGTCCCTGTTCAACCTGATAATCCACCGCCAGATAGCAGCTATTCAGCTCACCATCCGGGTACCAGCTATAGGTACCAAAATCGGTTTTATGCAGCACGGTCTCCGGCTTTTTAAACCACGCAATGCGATCAATCTGCCCCGCCCAATACTGTTCAGGGTTATCCAGAGCTGCCTGATACTCGTCGTCGTAATTCATCTCTCTGTCCTGTTATTTTTTTTCTGTTGAGATAGCTTGCGGATCACTGATCCTGATAGAGCTTAAGAATGCTGGAGAAATCGAGTCCGCCATTGCCTCTGCTCTTATGCAGTGCGAACAGTGAGCGAGCGGCTGAGCCCATCGGGGTTGCAGAAACGCTCTGCTGGCTGACATCCATCGCGAGACCCAGATCCTTGTACATCAGGTCAACCTGAAAACCACCCTGATAGCCATTGGAGGAGGGAACATTGGGCATCACGCCCGGATAGGGGTTGTACACCTGTAGCACCCAGTTGTTACCGGAGCTCTGTTTCATAATCTCGGAGAGCACGGCTGGGTCTAAGCCACTTTTGACGCCCATATTAAGAGCTTCGGCAGTACCCGCCATCTGAATCGCCAGCAGCATGTTATTACAGCATTTGGCGATCTGTCCGGCACCTGATTCACCGGCACGGAAGATATTCTTCCCCATCCCCTCAAGGATCGGACGAGATTTTTCAAACAGTGCCTCACTGGCGCCGACCATAAACGCGAGAGTGCCGGCCGTAGCCGCGCCCACACCACCAGACACCGGTGCATCAATAAAATCCACACCACGTGCAGCCCCTGCCGCCGCAACTCGCTGTGCCGTTTCTGAATCGATGGTCGAGCTGTCGATAATCAGTACGCCCGCTTCAACAACATCGAATAGTGGCTGTTCGCCGGTCAGAAAAAGACCTTCAACATGCTTACCTGCCGGCAGCATCGACACCACAAACTCAGCACCTTTAACCGCGTCTACAGCACTTGCAGCAGCGATTGCTCCCGCGTCCACTAGTTTCTGAACCGCACTCTGCGCCAGATCAAACACCTGTACGTTGTGTCCAGCCTTAACCAGATTCGCCGCCATTGGGCCGCCCATATTGCCAAGCCCGATAAAACCTATTGTCGCCATCTTTGATCCTTTTTATCTTTATTCTAAGGATGACCACCGCTACTCAACGATGGTCAGAAATATATTCACATATCCGCGAGCGGACTCTCCTGCCAGGGTGATTCAAAGAACTGATTCACAAACCCGGTTTCCACATCCGCTACAGTTTTATAGGTCCAGTTAGGATTACGATCCTTGTCGACCAGCAGCGCGCGGACCCCTTCAGGAAATTCGTTGTGCCGGCAGCACTGCACAGACAACACCAGCTCCGCGACAAACACCTCTTTCAGTGAAAGATGTCGCGTGCGTTTAAGCTGTTCTGCAATCAGATGAACAGACAGCGGGGAACCGTGAGTGATCGCTTTCTGCGAACGCTGAATCCAGGGGTCGTCACTTTCCAGAGCCTTCATCGCATCCATCAGATCAACCAGAGAATCCTGATCGGTAATGCTCTGGATGAACTCAAAGTGCTCCTGAATCGGTGCCTCACGCCGGAAACTGTCCTGCGACGTCTGCTCCAGCTTGCGCAACACCTGAGTGACACAGGTATTTGCCTCTGCGCTCCAGTCCGCGGCCTGCAAACCCGAAACCACTTCAGCAAATCTACCCGCATCGATAAACCGATCAGCCAATCCGAGGAACAGCGCATCAGAAGCGTAAATTGGGTTACCGGTCAGCCCCAGAAACAGGCCGGTACGACCGGGCATGTGATTAAGGAAGAAGGAGCCACCCACATCAGGGTAAAGCCCGATTGTTACCTCAGGCATTGCCAGATGAGAAGTCTGAGTCACGATACGGTGACTGCAACCGTTCATCAGTCCCATACCACCGCCCATCACGATACCGCTACCCCAGCAGATGATCGGTTTAGGGAAGGTATGGATGGCGTAATCCAGACGGTACTCAGCGGCGAAGTAATCGACCGGAAAGCTGGCGTTCTCGCCTGAGGTGATCGACTTATAAAGGTTGACCACATCGCCACCTGCGCAGAACGCTTTCTCTCCGGCACTGGTTAGTAGCACTGCCACCAGCTTGGGATCTGTACCAGCCTGTTCTAAACGCGGCAGAATCAGGTCAATCATCTCTAATGTCAGCGCATTCAATGAGCGCTCGGCATTGAGTGAAATCTCTAATAGCAGATGTCCATCATCTGTCGGGTGCTCAGTAAAAATCACACAGCTCATCGGTTGTCCTTAGCAGTTTTTCCAGTTGGGTGAGCGTTTCTCAAGAAAGGCGTTCACTCCCTCTTTCTGATCTTCGGTAAAGAACAGATCGACAAAAAGTTCACGTTCAAGACGATAGCCCGCATCCCAATGATGTGTACGATTATTCTGGATCAGTGCTTTACACGCAGCGACCGAAGTCGGGCTCTGCTGCCCGGCCTGCTCCGCCATTTCCAACGCACGTTCGAATGCAGTTCCGGTTGCTACCAACTCCTCGATCAGGCCAATCTCTTTCGCCTGAGGTGCCTTAACCCGCTCTCCCAGAAGAACCATCCGCTTCGCCCAGCCCTCACCGACCAGCATGGTCAGATTCTGTGTTCCACCAGCACAGGGCAGCAGCCCGACTTTCGCTTCTGGCAACGCCATCTGTGCCTGCTCTTCCGCGATACGAATATCACAGGCCAGCGCCACTTCAAGCCCGCCGCCCATGGCAAACCCATTGATAGCAGCGATCGAAACTCCACGGAAGTTCGACAGGGCTTCAAACGCCTCACCGAACCAACGTGCCATATCGCGAGCCACTGAACGATCACCATCGGCAAACAGTTTCAGGTCAGCACCCGCACAGAAAAACTTTTCGCTCTCTGAGCGCAGCACCAGAGCAAACACTTCACGGTCTGCGTTAAGTTGCTCCACCAGTTCGCAAAGCTGCTTCAGCCCCTCCAGCGTCCAAGTGTTGGCCGGTGGATTGTTCATGGTAATGATCGCTGTATGGCCCTGCTTTTCCAGCAACAGTGCATCAGACATTTAATTCTCCTTTATGGACTGCCTAGAGCAGCTCAGTTGCATCCTGCATCAACGCGCGGCGCGCGATGATCAGTCGCATAATTTCGTTAGTTCCCTCAAGAATACGGTGCACCCGGTTATCACGCAGATAACGTTCCATCGGATACTCCTTGATATAGCCATTGCCACCGAAGATCTGCAAGGCCTCATCGGCGACCGTATAACCAACATCGGTCGCAAACTGCTTGGCCATTGCACAGTAGGTGGTTCTGTCGGGGTGCAACGCATCCAGACGTGATGCTGCCATGCGGATCATCTGACGCGCCGCAACCAGCTGTGTGGTCATATCCGCAAGTTTGAACTGTAACGCCTGAAAATTGCTCAGGGTTTTGCCAAACTGACTGCGGTCCTGCATATAGTCCCGTGCCCGCTGCAACGCCGCTTGTGCCGTACCGATAGAGCAGGCACCGATATTGATGCGACCGCCATCCAGTCCTTTCATCGCTATCTTAAAGCCGTCGCCCTCCTCACCCAGCAGAGCTGACGCTGGCACACGAACATCTTCAAAGGTGATCATCCGGGTGGGCTGGCTGTTCCAGCCCATCTTTTGCTCCTTGCGTCCATAGCTGATGCCCTCGGCTTTAGCATCAACTGCAAAAGCCGAGATCCCTTTAGCCCCCGCCTCGCCAGTACGCGCCATCACCACCAGCACATCGGTTGACCCGGCGCCGGAGATAAAGATCTTGCTGCCGTTGATACGGTAGTGGTCGCCCTCCAGTACGGCATTGGTTTTCAGTGATGCCGCATCTGAACCTGCATTGGGCTCAGTGAGACAGTAGGAACCCAATTTTTCTCCGGCACAGAGATCCGGGCACCAGTGTTCGCGCGTCTCATCGTTACCAAACAGGGCTATCATCCAGGCGACCATATTGTGGATCGTCAGGTAAGCCGTCGTGGATGTGCAGCCCATCGCCAGCTCTTCGAAGATGATACTGGAATCAAGGCGACTCAGCCCGAGCCCCCCAACATCTTCCGGCGCGTAAAGGCCGCAGAGCCCAAGTTCACCCGCTTTTTTAAGCGTTTCAAGCGGGAATATCTGCTCTTCATCCCACTCCGCTGCGTTGGGTTCAAACTCCTTTTGTGCGAAATTTCGAGCCATATCGGCAAAGGCGATCTGGTCTTCATTCAGCTCAAAATCCATCGAGAGCTCCTTTTTTTTAATTATTCTGTTTGAGTTTGGCTACTTACTTTAGCTGAATCGTGGTATTAACCCCAGTATCTATATCCTCTTCAAACCAACGCGCGGTTACCGTTTTGGTTTCGGTATAGAACTTCACGGCCTGCTTGCCGTAAGCGTGCTGATCACCATAAAAGGATTTACGCCAGCCGGTAAAGGAGAACATCGGCAGTGGCACAGGTACGGGGACGTTGATACCCACCTGACCCACTTTAATCTCATGCTGGTATTTGCGAGCCGCTGCACCTGACGAGGTGAAGATTGAGGTGCCGTTGCCATAAGGATTTTCATTAATCAGATCAATTGCCTGCTCCAGTGTATCGACCTCGATGCCGCAGAGTACCGGACCGAAGATCTCCTCTTTATAGATCGACATATCGGTGGTCACCTTGGTGAAGAACGTCGGCCCAACCCAGTTTCCATCGGGGAAACCTTCAACCTGGCAGTCAGATCCATCAAGCAGACACTGAGCACCGGAATCCTTGCCCTGCTGAATGAAATCCAGCACACGCTTGCGCGCACCAGGATTAATCAGTGGACCATAGCCCGCATCAGGATCGTTCCAGGCACCCGGGCGAACCTTGTTCAGCGCATCACGCACCTCTGGAATCCAGGCTTTCGCCTCACCCACAAATACAGCAACCGAGATCGCCATACAGCGCTGACCACCCGCACCGACTGACGCACCAACCAGATTGTTAATAACCTGATTTTTGGATGCGTCCGGCATGATCACCATATGGTTTTTTGCACCGGCGAAGGCCTGCACACGCTTCAGATGCTCTGTGCCGGTACGGTAGATATGCTCGCCGACCGCAACAGAACCGACAAAGGAGATCGCAGGGGTGTCTTTATGGGTCAGCAGTTGATCAACCACCTCTTTAGTACCGTGAACAACCTGCAGCAGGCCATCAGGTGCACCCGCCTCCTTAAACAGTTCAGCCAGACGCATCGGCGTCAGCGGATCCTGCTCAGAGGGTTTAAGTACGAAAGTGTTCCCGCAGGCGATCGCCATCGGGAACATCCAGAGCGGAATCATTGCCGGGAAATTAAATGGGGTAATACCGACACAGACACCCAGCGGCTGAGTAATGCTGTAGCAGTCGATCTTACGGGCCACGTTCTCAACGGTTTCGCCCATCGACAGAGATGCGATGTTGCACGCATGCTCAACAACCTCAATACCCCTCCAGACATCACCCTTGGCATCCTCAAAGGTTTTTCCCGTCTCACTGGAAAGCAGCGTAGCGATCTCGTCATGATGCTCTTTCAGCAGAGCCTGATAACGCAGCATCAAGCGCGCACGATCACTGACGGCGGTCTCCTTCCAGATTTCAAATGCGGTTTTGGCGACTTCTATTGCTTCGTTTACTTCAGCTACAGTCGCACAGGGAACCTCAGCGATGACATTCTGGGTAGCGGGATCGGTGACCGGAATATATTTGTCTGTCTGGCTCTGAACGAAATGGCCATTGATAAAGAGAGGGACACGCTTTGTCATTGTTATCTTCCTGTTCAATCATTTTTATCGTTACTACTGCCATAGAGATGGCGTCAGGATGGCT
>JBFEXW010000117.1:0-6554 GCA_041562495.1 Marinobacterium sp.
CATACTGTGCTCCAATTGAAAAAGTATAAGTCAAATTCCATTACGCTTGATATGGGTATTTAGGCTTTGGATTGATAAGTTGTCAGGCTTCCAGATAATTTCAGGCAATGTGATATGAAAACACTGAGTACGGGCGAGATCGCCAAACTTTGCGACGTTAACCTGCGTACAGTTATTCGTTGGATTGAGCGCGGGGCGCTCAAGGGCTTTAAGCTCCCTGGACGCGGAAACAACCGAGTTCGGGTTGAAGACTTTATTGCCTTTCTTGTCGAACACGATATCCCCATCCCTCCCGAACTGTTGGGCGATGATAATCGTAAGGTACTCATTGTTGATGATGAACCCGCCATCGCGCGCGCTATTCAGCGCGTACTTCGCAGTAATGGTTTTGTCACTGAAGTTGCCGTTGATGGCTTTCAGGGTGGCACCAAGTTGATGAAAGAGCGTCCGCTACTGATGACCCTTGATCTCAGTATGCCAGGCCTGAGCGGTTACGATGTATTGAGTTTCGTGCGTGAAACGCCAGAGATCGCTGCGACCAAGATTATCGTTATCTCTGCACTTGGACCGGAAGCGTTGCAGAAAGCCAAAGAGATGGGTGCGGATGAGGTGTTGAACAAGCCCTTCGAAAACGACGAGCTGCTTGAGTGCGTTAACCGCCTGACTGGAAATATGGCGGGAACGACTCAAAGAACCTAATGGCTATAGGATACAGGCGTGCAGCAGCAGACGCTCCTGATCGTAGATGATGAGAAAGGTATTCTTCGTGCGCTGCGCCGCTTGTTTCGTCGTAGCGGCTATCGACTGTTAATTGCCGATAGTGGTGAAGAGGCGCTGCAACTTCTCGCTGAATATGATGTACAGGTCATAATCACCGATTTTCGAATGCCGGGCATGACTGGCGGGCAACTGCTTGAGCAGGCTGCGGTCATCTATCCTGAGATGGTGGGTATGATCCTGAGTGGATATGCCGACCTTAAATCGATTATAGACACCTTTGATAAAGGGGTTGTCTACAAGTTCCTGACCAAACCCTGGGATGACGATAATCTGCTGCGCGAGGCGAAGCGCGCGTTTGAGATCTCTGCGCAGAAGGCACTGGAACTTGATTCTGCGAGTGTCAGGCTGCCGGAGGAGAGTCTTGAATCGACTCAGTCAGATGCACTACCACTGGAACGTGTTCTGGATCGCGACCATTTTGTCAGTCTGGTGAGTACAGCGCTAACTCAGCCGCATAAAGGCGCACTGCTGGTTGCTGATATGGTCGATGCACGACCGCTGATTCAGAAGCTATCGCTGAATAATACGCTGGAACTGGTACGCTTGTTGTCCCGTGAGCTGTTGGAAATGTTTGGCCGCTCGCTGGATCTCTGTCACTGGGGGAGTAACCGTTTTCTACTCTGGTTGCCTGATCGTGAAAAAATCTCTGAAGAGTGGTTGCTCGAATCGTTCGAAAATCTGTCATCCCGGCTTGGATCGGAAACAAATCTGTTTTGCTTAGGCGCGGCAACGTCTGAGCAAAATGACCTGCTGGAAAATCTGATTCTTAAAGCACAGGCTGCGCGTTTTAAAGCGGCTACCGGTGAGCTGGTGCTGTTTGATGAAAGCGTGGATATGCGAGTCGAACAGCAGGAAACGGCGCTGTTGAGGGCGATCAATGAGTCGGATCTGACATTGGTTTATCAGCCAATTGCCGACGGGTTAACCGGAGAGTTACATGCAGTAGAAGCTCTGGTTCGGGCTCCCGAATTGCCTGAGGCACTTGAGGAGGGAGCGATCGCTATTCCTGTTGCAGCAGATAATCTGGGTATTACAGCTCGGTTCAGCAGTTGGTTGATTAATACAGCTCTCGATCAATATCTAGACCTGCTTAAACTATCCGGTTTCAAGGCGAAGCTGGCGCTTAATCTGTCGCTTTGGCAGCTTGAGTCGGACCATTTTGTCGAGAATCTGGCAGCCTCCCTGACAGAAAGAGGACTGAACTTTGAGCAGCTTCAGTTCGACTTGTCGGAAAATGTGCTGATCAATGCCCGGAAGCTCTGTCAGCGCAATATTCAGGCACTGAACGAACTGGGTGTTGAGCTGGTGCTTGATGATCAGGGGACCGCTTTCTCGTTATTACGATCCTCTTATGAGTTACCGGTCAAACGTGTCAAACTGGATCGCAGTTTTGTCCGGGATCTGATGAAGCAGCCGAGCCAGCAAGAGATGCTACTGCATATGTGTAACCTGATTCAGAAACGTGGTCTGGAGATAGGTATCGTGGGTTTGGAAGAGCAGTCACAAATGGACTTTTTGAGAGCCCGGTTTAAATTCCTGTATCAGGGTCATTTGCTGTCGGCACCGCTGACATCGAAGCAGTTTGCTGACTGGTATATCAGTCAGATGAATGGATCTCACTGATGGGCGGTTTGAGCACGCTTCCCAGTGCCATTTTTATAGATTCCGAAGCTCCGATTCTAAGGGCGATGCAGCGAACGCTGCGTAAGCTCAAGGATGTGTGGGATATTCATTTCTATGAAGATGGTAATCAGGCCGCGGAGCGGCTTGCAGAGATTGAACCCTGGATTGTAATCGCTGACAGTCATGCGCTTAGAGAGAATGAAGCCTTCCATCAGGCGCTGAAGCTTTACGGTACAGAAGCCCTGCGTGTGCTTGTTACTGCGTATCGGGATGAGCGGGTACTGCTCGACGGAGCGCGCTGTGCACATTTCATTCTGGCAAAGCCCTATGACCCGCAACTGCTGTTTCATATCTTTGATACCGCGAAAGCACTACACCAGTTTTCCATGTCGGACCAGCTACGTAGTTGTCTGGGGTCGCTCAAAGGTTTGCCATTACTCCCTGATTATTACTACCGAATCGCTAAAGAGCTTGATAAAGCTCAACCTGACGTTGAAATAGTTGCTGATATTATTCATGAACAGCCTGCAATTCTGGTCAAACTGTTGCAGATCGCTAACTCGGCTTTCTTTGGATATACAAAGCCTGCTATCACTGCTCAGGAAGTTGTGATGCGCTTAGGTCTGGATATGGTGCGAAGTCTGGTGCTCTTTTCCGGACTGTTTAAAGTTGATGAAGATGTTGAAGATGCCCGTGTAGTTTCCGAACTGGCCGCTGAAGCGATGTCTGTATGTGGTGTGATTGGTCAGATAGCGGACGCGATGTTGGTTAACCGCAGAGTGCGTGGAGAGTTATTGCTGGCAGGTCTGGTTCACAATATCGGTAAACTGGTGAACCTTCGGTGCCGTTGCAATGGTAGCAGTGCATCTCAGGATTATGAACAGCTGACCGACGAGTATGAGGTTGCCGGTGCATTTCTGCTCTGTCTGTGGGATTTCTCGTTCTCTCTGGTCAGTGCGGTAAAACATCAAAACTCAGAGCAACTCGTCGATGAAGCGGGCTTGGTTGAGCAGGTTCTCAACGCAGCACTTATGTTAAGGAGAGGGGAGCAGGAGCCATTGCAATCAGATCAACTGGAGCGTTTTTCTGATAAGCATCTGAAAGCGGCACTTGTTTCATTAAGTTGAAAGTGATTGGAGATTTATGGATGAAACGCCTGATATTTGTTTTTACGTTGATTTTTGCGATACCGCTAAGAGCAGAAGCGCTTTCATTCGGAATCGTGCCGCAACAAAGCTCAACAAAACTCGCGGCGATCTGGACGCCAGTTCTGGAGTATCTGTCAAAGAAAACCGGTCTGGAACTAACCTTTGCGACTGCAAAGGATATCCCTACCTTTGAAAAACGCCTGCTGGAAGGTGAGTATGATTTATCCTATATGAACCCCTACCACTTCACCTTCTTTAATAAGCAGGTAGGTTATCGCGCGATGGTGCACCGTGCTGGTAAGGGGATTCAGGGATTGGTTGTTGTTAGAAAAGATAGTCCGATCCAGTCTCTTGAAGAGTTACAGGGCCAGAAACTGGCGTTCCCTTCTCCCGCTGCGTTCGCCGCGTCAGTGTTACCGCGCGGAGAGATGCGCAGTGCCGGTATCGATATCGAACCCGTCTATGTTTCCTCGCACGATTCCGTTTATCTGAATGTGGAGAAAGGTTTCTTTAAAGCCGGTGGGGGTATAGGCCGGACGCTGAACAATACCGCCCCTGAGGTGAAGAATCAGTTGCGCGTGCTTTGGCAAACCAAGGTCTATACGCCGCATGCGATTGCTTCCCATTCGCGAGTCAGTCTGGGAGTGCATCAGAAGGTGACCGATGCGCTGGTAGGAATGAGTCGGGACCCGGAAGGGATCGCCTTACTGAAGTCGATGAGCGTTTCCGGCTTTGTTCCAGCTAAGGACGAGGACTGGGATGATGTACGTGCGCTGGGAATCACTTTGTTGGATGATCTGGTTAAGTAGACGGTCTCGTGATTAAGAAATCCTTACGCCTTAAAACGATTGTTGGTGTAGCAACCATAGAAGCGGTGTTGCTGCTATCGCTTATCCTGATGATGCTGGGATATATCCGCGATACCAACTATCAGGCGTTGGAAACTCGTGCCGAAACCCTCTCCAAGCTGTTTGCAACGACAACTAAGGATGCTGTTCTGGCATACGATCTTGCCTCGCTTGACTCATTTGTTCAGGAGTTAATGACCAACAAGGGGATCGCTTATACTCGTGTTATCGGCCGCTCCGGAGAGGTTCTTGCATCATCTAAGGGGGCGGAAATCCTGCATCCTCAGTTGGATGAGTCGATAGAAGAGGTCAACGACCAGATATACGATACCTCAGCAGTGATCAGTGAGGGTGATGCAGTCTTTGGGCGCGTCGAGGTCGGTTTCGAAATTGATGCCATTATCGCCATTATTGATCAGGCTAAGCGATGGAGTGTCGGTATCGCGGCGCTTGAAATGGTGCTGGTGGCACTATTTTCCTTTATGTTGGGACGCTTTCTGACCGACAAGCTCACCGAGCTGAGAAGTGCGACTGAACGCATTAGTCAGGGGGATCTGGGTGTCCAGATTGAGGTGAAGGGCGAGGATGAGATCGATGAGGTGTCAACCGCTTTTAATCAGATGAGTCGCTCACTACTTGAATCGCAGAAACAGATGAATCAACTGGGGCTGGAGCTGCAGCATCTGAATGAGACACTGGAAGATAAAGTCCGCACTCGCACCTCTGAGCTGCAGCAGCGTAATCAGGAATTGGCGGATGCAAACCACTCCATCAAAAATGCACAGGACCGGCTGCTACAGACTGAGAAAAGTGCGATGGTCGGTGTGTTAACAGCGGGTGTGGCGCATGAGATCAATAACCCACTGGGCTTTGTCACCAGTAATGTCAGAGCGCTGAGCAACTATATAGAGAATTACGAGGAGCTAACGGATGAGCTGATCGAATCGGAGCGTGGCCAACAGCTTCTGACAGCAGATCAGTTAGAGAAGTTGCTCGAGAAAACCGATTACGAGTTTATGAGGGAGGATATCCAGCAGCTTCTGGCCGAAACCAACGCTGGCCTTAAACGAGTCAGTAATATCGTGGAGAAGCTGGGTGCTCTGCGTGATGGTCAGGTTACCAGCTCGTTGCAGCCTGTTGATCTTGCAGCGGTCATCACGAGTGTCGTTGAACAGATACGTAAAACACATTGGCCCGAGGTGAATTTTGCTATTGAGCTGGATGAAACGCCGAAAGTTCGATCGGCTGCTCAGGTGTTAAGTGATGTATTGAATGGCGTCATTGAGAACGCCTGCTTGGCCTGTCAGGGGCAGGGAGAGGTGCGGATCTATGCGGTTATTGGTGATACCCACCTGTCGCTGGTGATTGAAGATACCGGGGATGGCGTTCCTGAAGAAAACCGAAGCAAGATATTCGATCCCTTCTTTACAACGCGTGATGTCGGCGGTGGGATCGGGCTGGGCCTGTATCGGGTGAAAATGCTTCTGGATGCGCTTGAAGGGGCTATTGACCTGGACCATTCTTATACAGAGGGTGCCCGTTTCAATATCGCTTTGCCGCTCTCGGATGAGACAGAAGCGATCTGATAACTATTAGAGGGATCGGTGTATGGGAAAGCTATCGCAGCAGTCGATATTTAGTCTGGTTTGGCACTCTTATATTAAAAGTGCGCTGGTGCCTATCCTGTTTATCGAGATCGCGCTTCTGGCTGCTTACTTCACCACGAATACGCTGATTCGTGACGAAAATGTCCGCCAGACAGAACAGTCCGTTCGGGATCAACTACAAACGCTGGCGAAGCAGGAGAGCATACTGATCTCCAACCAGATGCAGAACGTGGCGAATCTCACGGCCATGTATGCGGGACAGACGCGGGATGCGCTGAATACGCCTTTCAATGTCAGTAATGACGAGAAATCTCGCTACGATTTCAGTGATCAGGGGGCCTGGGTAACAACCCGGGAAGGGAGTAGCGCAACCTTCTATTCTGCTTCGACCAAGGTGGGTGAGGCCGAGAAAGCCAAGGCGTGGCGGCTGACGCAAAATGATGCCTATATGAGGCGCATGGTGGATATGAATCCGCTGGTCGCTCAGATCTATTTTAATAGCTTCGATAGCCTGAATCATATCTATCCCTATTTTGATACAGGATCCC
>JBFEXW010000118.1:0-6520 GCA_041562495.1 Marinobacterium sp.
ACCGAATGGAGCCACTATAGATAATCCGGTCAAATTGGGTGATCTGCTCTATCATGTTCAGGATCCCGTTTATGTAGTGGTACTGAATCGCAACTCGATAAAACCGGTTGACCAGATATCAAACAATCTGTCAGAGGCTGAACTAGCCGGTATTCAGACGTTGTTTATAGATGATCAGGCGGCTGTGACACTGGATCGTCTGGCTCGCTCTGAAGAACATATAGCGCAAATGGAGCAGCATCAACAGATACTGGACGAGGACATTGATCAGTTGGTCTGGTCCCATGAAGATATGGATCTGGGGGTAATGGTAAGGCCGCTGAATGATAACTGGCTGCTAACCTTACGGCCACTCGATTCATACAGTGTCGCTGTTAAGGATATTCTGATCGGTCTGCTGACCAGCAGCCTTATTTTTCTCTGGATCGGATTGTGGGGTGGCTTTGCCGTTGCCAGTTATGTCAGCCGCCGCCTTACCGGTTCTAATGAGGCGTTAATTAACGCAGCGGCTTACGATAGTGTTACCGGCCTGCCCAATCTGTCAGGGTTGCAGAAGGGGTTGTTGTCCCGTGAGTCTGTTCCGCTTAACTGTATGCCCGGAGAAGCGGATTCCGATGGACGTCTCTTTTTGCTGTCGGTACGTAACCTCTCGCAGATACAGATCGATCATGGTCATGAGATCGCTAACCTGTTTATGAGTGCGGTTGCGACCAAGCTGGTTAACTCTCTGGATACCAATGTTGTCAGTGCCAGGATTGATGATGCTACGCTGGCGATATTCTCCTGTCGCTCGCTAAGTGATAGCACTACACGGATGCTTGAGGCGATAAGCCATGAGCTGGTGGAGTTTGACTTTTACTGTTTTCCGGTTGAGTCGACCATCGTCACTATCGATTTTCCTGCGTCCTCCAATGAGTTAAACGAGCTGATACGACTCGCCTATGAAACCTTGCGTGAGGCGTTTCGCCGCCATCAGCATTTTCTCGTTTATCAGCCGGGTATCTATAGTTCCAGCCTGCGGGAGCATCGTTATGGCGCTGAGCTGGGGAGAGCGCTGGATCAGAACGAATTTGAACTCTATTACCAGCCTAAGGTTGATCTGAGTAAAGCAGAACGGCCGATTGTAGGTGTAGAGGCGCTGGTGCGCTGGCGACACCCTGAGGGTGGGGTGCTGACACCTGGCGATTTTATTTCGCAGATCAACGCGTCTAATCTGCGCCGGCGCTTTTCGCTGTTTGTGATAGATGAGTGTGCGGCGATGGCAGAGCAGTTCAGGGAGCAGGGGATGAAAATAGCGATCTCCTTTAACCTGTCGAGCTTTGATACTCAGGATCTGCATATCATTCACCGCCTGATCAAAGTGATGGACCATCTGGAGCCCGGATCGCTTCAGGTTGAGCTGCTGGAATCGGAGACCTCTATTAATCTGGAACATATTCGACGGGCACTTACACAGATAGTAAGAGGGGGGTATTCGATTGCGATTGATGACTTTGGAACCGGTATGAGTTCGCTGCACTATATCGCCCGCCTTCCGTTTGATACATTGAAGATTGAAACGAGTTTTGTACAGTTTGTCGATAAGGATCATGCTAAGTATCTGATGCTCAAAGCGATCGTAGATATGGCTCAGCAGTTTGGCTGGGAGATGGTAGCAGAGGGTATCGAACGTAATGAGGAAGCGGAGATCTGTCAGCAACTGGGAATCCAGCTGGGACAGGGCTATCTGTTTAGTGAACCGGTTACAAAAGATAAGCTGATGAGAATGCTGGAGCAGAGGGGTGAGTTACTGTGAACCGCAATATGAGAATGCTGGATCGTATCGCTCGTATATTGGGAGGGATTCTGCTGATTGTGATCAGCCCTGTCGGGTTTGATCTGCCTCAGAGCGCTTTTGTGAGCTGGTTTGCTTTTGGGTTTGGTGTGATCAATATCTTCTCTGCTATGGTTGGCTGGTGCTTTATGTATGCACTGCTGGGAATAACGAGCGGATCTAAAGAGTAGATCCGGCTCGCAATTAATCTCGGCAGCTATTCTACTTTCCTTCCGTTTTTAAAGCGTTAAACCAACGGCCAATCATTGTCCGCTCATCCATTGTCATCTGGGTCAGGTTACCCAGGGGCATCGTCTGTGTTGTTACCGCCTGCGCGATGATCCGCTCCGCATTGGCCATCACCTGCTGTTCGGTATCCAGCATCACGCCTGCAGGAGGTGCACTGAACGCTTTATTAGTAGGCGTTTGAGAGTGGCAGGCGACACAGCGTTGCTGAATAATCTGATGTACCTGCGTCAAGGTTACTGCCTCACCCTGTGCCGCTGTTGAGCTTGTGCTGCTGGGGTTGGTTACGAACGCCAGTGTGAGCATGCCGAGAGCAGCAGCCGGCAGTGTCCATGCAAACTTCTGCGTTGTATGGCGGGTGTTGAAATAGTGGCGTACCAGAACGCTGAGCACGGCTATTCCAAGAAGAATCGCCCAGTTCCATTCACTACCGTAGGTACTTGGGAAGTGGTTGCTGATCATGATGAACAGCACAGGCAGTGTCAGGTAGTTGTTATGACGCGAGCGCAGCATCGCTCGGGCAGGCTGGGTTGGATCGGGTTCCCGACTCTCCTTGATCGCTTTGACCAGATCTCGCTGTCCCGGCATGATTACATGAGCGACATTGCCGACCATCATGGTGCCGATAATTGCACCGATATGAATATAGGCCGCTCGGCCACTGAACACCTGTGCCAATCCCCAGGCTGCAGCAACCAGCAGGCCCAAAAGTACCGCTGCAAGCAGCGCCGGTCGTTTGCCCAGTGCGGATTCGCAGAGAAAATCATAGACCAGCCATCCGATGACCAGACTGGACAGGCTGATACCTATCCCCTCAAGAGGAGTTAGACCTGAGCCGGGAGCCAGCAGGTAAAGTTGAGCGTTTAGATAGTAGACAACTGACAACAGGGTGATGCCGGACAGCCAGGTCGTATAGGCCTCCCATTTAAACCAATGCAGGGTTTCCGGCATCTGTGGTGGCGCCAGTTTGTACTTTTCAAGGTGGTAGATGCCGCCACCATGGATAGCCCACAGATCTCCGGAGAGTCCTTCGCGAGGCTTTTCTCGGTTAAGGTTGTTTTCCAGCCAGATAAAGTAGAAGGAAGCACCAATCCAGGCGATACCAACGATCATATGTATCCAGCGAACCAGTAGATTCAGCCATTCTGTGTAGTGTGCATCCATCCTGAAGTCCCGTTTATCGTTCCAGATCTGCTATATCGATAATTTTTATGTCAGTAGGTTCGAAATAGTATTCATCACAGTTTTCGCCCGCACCGCTGCGGTCAACGATCAGATAATCGTTACCGCTGACCAGCGTAAGAATCGGGTGGTGCCAGACCCCTTTAGCGTAATTAATCCCCTGTCGCCCATCTGTAATAAAGCAGCGGATCTGTTCATGATCGGGCTGTGCGCCTGCTGGCGCTACGACAATCAGGAAAGAGTTTGGTTGCATCGGCATAAACGCCTGACTACCGCGAGGGTGTCGCTCCAGCATCTCTATCTGTAGTGGGTAGCTGAGCCGCTGCGCTCTGAAAATGCTGATGATCGCTTTATCCTCAGTATCTTCCAGTTGGACCTCTGCCAGCGCATGGTAGCGTTCGGTTGATCCGTTATTGATAGTGAAGTGGTCGGAACCTTGGGTTTCGATCACCTGACCAAAGGGAGCGAAAGCTTCTTTGGTCAGTGGTTCAAATTTGAGATGCTGCATCCTGCTCTCCATTAACCCGTTACGCTGGGCTTGCCAATCAGTCGAACCCGGCTGATACCGCCATCGGGGTGATTGTTAAGTTTGATATGGGTAATCACGCCAAAATCGCTATCGACTTTGAACCGTTGCAGAGCATCAGGTTTCATCTTCTGATTAGGCAGCAGTGTTCGCCAGAACAGACTTTGAGTTGCGATCTGATCATCCGTTCCGCCTGGTACACAGGCGGCCTGAATATCGACACTGTCCGGGAAGTTTCCTTTAAAGTGAGCGGTGTCGATCTCAATCTCCTCGACAACACCGGGACAACCGAGTGCCAGTATTACCCAGTCATAACCGGGTATGCGGCGGCGGGCGGTCTCCCAGCCGTCACCCATATTGATACCTCGCCCGGGATTGAGCAGGTTGGACATCTTACCGAAATGCTCATCGCTGCAGGCAATAGCACGTCCACCATTCAGTGCGGCGACAAGGTCGATAGTTTCATTTTGATCAACCTGGCTCCAGTCGATATAGGGTCGACCATAGACCCGGAAGCGTGCGATCCCGCCATCGGGATAGATATTCAGCCGCACATGGCTCCACGGCTGATCGCTGTTAACCTCAAACAGGTGATCACTGTCGCCCTGCAGATCAACTGCATGGAGCAGGTTGTACCACTGGGTGTTATCATCAGGATCTGCGTCCGGAGAGTAACAGACATCAACTGAGGCTGATGGCGGGTAGTTACCGGTAAAATAGGTGGTGTTGATCTCAAACGCTTCGATCGATCCGGGCGCACCGAGACGAACGATTGCGTAATCGTATCCTTCAAAACGCTTGCGCCGCGACTCCCAGCCATCCATCCACTTGCCGCAGTCATCATAAACACCCTCTTTCCATACAGGAGGTTCTGGATTGAGCATACGGTTCACATCGGCAAACCAGTCATCGGTGACAAAGGTCGCTTTAGCACCCAGTCGGGCATCGGCAAGGTTAACCAGTCGAATATGTTTAGGTTGTGGGGTCATGATCAATCTCTTGGGTTACATATCGGCCAGTCTGAAGGCTGCGATCTTGTTAATTTCCATCAGTGCACGCTGAAACTCGACCTCAGGCGCATTGTTAATGCGTTCGCGGAATCCATTCAGAATTGCGTGTTTGTTGCTGCCTTTTACCGCCATGATAAACGGGAAATCGAAACGCGCCTTGTAGCGGTCGTTAAGCATGGTAAATGTCTCAAACTCCTCTTCGGTCAGGCTGTCAATTCCGGCGCTTGCCTGTTCTGATGTGGATTCTCTGGTCAGAGATCCACTTCTCGCGGCTTTGCCAGCCAGATCCGGGTGGGCCTTGATAACACTCAGCTGCTCCTCATGACTGGCGGCCATAAAAACAGCGGCCATGCGCTGCTTAAGCATCTCGATCTCTGAATCTGCTGAACTGAGCCCCTGATCGTAGGTTAGCTCCGCGATCCATGGGGAGTGCTCATAGATGCTGCCAAACATCACTATGAACGCTTCTTTAGACAGGTCTGCGGGATTACCAAATTTAAATTCTGTACTCATCTGTCAGCTCTCTGTCGGCCGGTGGTTCGCATGCCAGTGGCGTGCAATATCGATTCGGCGTGCAAACCAGACCCCCTCATGGGACAGTGCATAATCCAGAAAGCGCTCCAGTGATGCAGTACGGCCAGGACGCCCTGCAAGGCGGCAGTGCAGTCCGATCGATAACATCTTGGGAGATTCTTCACCCTCGGCATAGAGAACATCAAAGCTGTCTTTCAGGTATTGAAAGAACTGCTCTCCGGAATTAAACCCCTGAGGTGTAGAAAAACGCATATCATTCGTATCCAGTGTATAGGGGATGACCAGATGCTGCCCGTTAGGACCCTCTACCCAGTAGGGCAGGTCATCGGCGTAGGAATCGGAGTCATACAGAAAACCTCCTTCCTCCATCACCAACTGGCGCGTATTGGGGCTGTCGCGGCCGGTGTACCAGCCGAGTGGACGATTACCTGTTACGCGCTGAATAATATCGATCGCCTGATGTAAGTGTTCGCGCTCCTTATCGATAGACATATCCTGATAGCTGATCCAGCGCAGTGCGTGTGAACAGATCTCATGCCCCTCATCGATAAAGGCTTTGGCAACATCCGGATGGCGTTCCAGCGCCATAGCAACCGCAAAAATAGTCAGCGGAATCTGTTTTTTTCTGAATAGCTTCAGAACACGCCAGACACCGGCTCGACTGCCATATTCATAAAGCGACTCCATGCTCATGTGTCGCTGGCCTTCAAAAGGTACCGCTGCTGGCATTTCGGACAGGAAAGCTTCCGATTCTGAATCGCCATGAAGAATGCAGCGCTCGCCTCCCTCTTCGTAATTGAGTACGAATGAAAGCGCCAGTCTGGCGTTATAAGGCCAGTTGGGTTTTGGGGGGGTAGATCCGTACCCGATAAGATCTCTGGGGTAGCTAATCATTATAGATCTCCATAAATTCCTATAAAATTGTATACAATAAATACATTTAGTAAACATTTGTTTGTGGTTATTTTTGTTTATGTATTTTTAATATATTGATTTTAAACGTTTAAATAATCTTGTGTTTACCTGGTTTATCTATGGTTTTGTGGTTTGATTTGGAAAAGTATTTAAATTATGTTGGATTTTTGTATACAGTTATGTGTATAAAGTTACTGTCTTTTCGAAAAATGACTTTTAAAGGTTAAACAGATGAGCGGTTTTCTGACGACGCATGTGCTTGATACGGCCAATGGCTGCCCGGGTGAGGGTATC
>JBFEXW010000119.1:0-6480 GCA_041562495.1 Marinobacterium sp.
CACGAGCCAAAATCATAGCAGCCATCGGCGCATAAGCGCTTGATCCATACTCATCTTTTAATTGATTAACAAGATGTGTAACGGAAGTCACCTGAGCCACATCCAGTTTTCCAACCGAATTCAGTGATCCAGAGAGACTTTCGTAGAGCGCAGAAGCATTTGCCGCATAGGCTTCCTGATTTGATTGCCAGGCTTTCCAGCCAAAAACAGCGGCAACAGCAAGGGCGATCATAACAGTCAGGGATTTACCATTTTCTCCCCACCATTTTTTTATCGCTTCAACCTGTTCCTCTTCAGTTCGCATCTCCGACACGTTATTTCCCCTGACCACTAAAATAGTTATCTGTTAAAACCTGTCCAAGCTGATCAATCGACACTAATTTCTGCTCCGCAGACGTTCGCAGAGGCTTGATGCTAACTTGCCCTAACTCCCGCTCTTCGTCGCCGAGCAGAAGCGCCACTACAGCACCGCTTCGATCCGCTTTTTTCATCTGACTTTTAAAGCCGCCACCACCACAGTGCAGTTGGACACGCAGAGAGGTTTCGTTGCGCAGCTGCTCAGCTAACAATGCGGCCGGCATGTGATTCTGATCACCAACAGGTATCAGGTATACATCCACTGTTTGTTTTGCGGAATCAGGGACCAGCCCCAGCTCTTCAAGCAACAGAACAAGACGCTCAACACCCATTGCAAACCCTACCGCGGGTGTTGGCTTACCACCAAGCTGCTCGACCAGTCCATCATATCGACCACCCGCACAAACTGTACCCTGGGCACCCAATGCAGTGGTTACCCATTCGAATACTGTTTTACCGTAGTAATCGAGTCCTCTGACCAAACGGGCGTTAACACGATAGCTAACTCCAGCGGCATCAAGCGTTTCACACAACTTTTTAAAATGCTCGCCTGACTCATTATCAATATAGTCATGAAAATGAGGGGCACTGTCGAGTAGCGCTTGTGTAGCTGGATCTTTGCTATCCAATATACGCAGCGGGTTGGTTTCGAGGCGCCGCTGACTATCCGCATCTAATTGATCAAAATGATCCTGCAGGTATGCAACCAAATCAGCCCTGAATGCGCGACGAACTTCAGCGTTTGCCAGCGTATTGAGATGCAATTCAACCTGATCAGAAAGCCCTAACCTCCGCCAGAGGCGAGCCGTCATCAGGATCACTTCAGCATCGATATCCGGCCCCTCCATCCCGAACGCTTCAGCACCCATCTGATGAAACTGACGATAGCGCCCTTTTTGCGGCCGCTCATGACGGAACATTGGGCCAGCATACCAAAGCCGCTGCACCTGATTGTAGAGCAATCCATGCTGTTGAGCGGCACGTACACAGCTTGCAGTCCCCTCCGGACGAAGGGTCAGACTATCACCGTTCCTGTCATCGAAGGTGTACATCTCTTTTTCAACAATATCGGTCACTTCACCGATAGAGCGCTTAAAAAGTTCGGTCTGCTCGACAATAGGGGTACGGATCTCCGAGTACCCGTAGCCCTCCAATACCTGCTTAACCTGCGATTCCAAATACTGCCAGACCGGAGACTGGTCCGGCAGAAGATCGTTCATACCACGAATGGCTTGTATCTTTGCCAATTTTCTAAAACCCGTATTCCATAAAATTTACCAGCACTTTTTAGAGTGGCAGGGATAATCGGGCGACATTCTTTCTGGTATGCAGGGCTAAATCAACCACTGAACCATTAAAAGATAGATTTTGTACCGCATCAGCACGCCCGATCACAACAGAGATCGGAAGCTCGCCGCTCAGTTCAAGTGTGCGCCCCTTTTCAGCCAACCCGTTAAACAGCGGATTCCCTTTGCCATCTTTGATATTTATCCAGCTCACATCGCTAAATGTGATCTGCAGCTTTGCTCCGGTATCATTTGCCGGCTGACTTTCACTCGTCTGAGGTGCAACTGGAGCAGAATCCTGGATCACTTCAGACTCAGACTCAGACACAGCCTGCTGCACATCATTTACACTCTCTTCTACCGCTTCGGTAACCAATGTATCCAGTGATGCTGCAACTTCGGTCTGAATAACAGGCTGAATCTGCTCCACTGCCGCCTCTGTCGTTTCAGCTCCGCTTGCAGGCTGCTCTGAATTCGCAGGTGCCAATATAGACTCAACAGCCGGTTCCTGCCCCACCGCTTCAGGTTCTGCCATAGCTTCCTCCGCTACTGGCACAGGAGACGTTTCTGGCATCACTCCCGGGATAGCCAGACTGTTTGGGTCTTTAGGCTCCTCAGCGGTTTCACCGGTCAAGTTACCGAGATTCAATGCATTAAGATCAATTCCGGACTCTTTAACAGCCAGATATCCACCCGCCAGCACAGCAACCAACAGGATCAGCTTCACCAATCTCATAAGCAGTCCTGACTTGGGCTTCCCCGGACTTACCTTAACGGCACGATCACCTACCGTACCCAGATTGCGTGGGCGCGACTGTCGTTTAGGACCAACCTGCCCTACTGCTGCATCATATTGCGCAATAAAGGGATCAGCATCCAGTTCAACGCGCTTGCAGTATGCGCGAATATAGCCACGCGCAAACACGGGTTGACCTATGGCTTGAATATCCCCTGCCTCGATCGCTTTCACCACAGCGGAGGTTAACCGTAGCTCTCTCTGAATCGTTTCGGCAGTTATCCCGGCAGCCTCGCGCGCGCGCACCAGCTCCTGGCCTGAGAAACCTTCAACTGCATCAATTTGCGGATCGTTTTCGCTCAACGTCCTGACTCCATATATTTCTTATATTCGACGGATTCCGGGTATTGGTTTTTCAATAGCAAAGCATAGGTCACAGCCCGACTGGCGCTGCCCTGATAGCGCGCTAATCGAATCCCAACCCACAAACTTTTAGCGGTATGGTCTACGCGTCCAGACTCGACCAGATCACGGAAACGACCAAACAGCTCAGCCGCCTGACGATACTGATGCTGATCAACTTTCAGATCGGCCAGCTCAATCAGAGACAGAGGGCGATCCGGAGAGAGCGTCAACGCTCGATCCAGAACAAACACGGCAGCAGCATCTTTGCCAATCAGACGATAACACAGCCCCAAATTTTCAAACGCCTGAGCACGCTGCGGATAAAATGGATCCTCAGTAGCTCGTGACAATTCATTACAAGCCGCCTCATAACGCTGATGAGAGTACAGAAAAGCACCATAGTTATTGTGGATCATTGCCGACTGAGGGTCAGACTTCAGCGCCTTGATAAAATACTCCTCAGAGAGCTTATTCTCCTGTTCGACCTGAAACACCAACCCCAAACCGTTTAGTGCCGGAGCATAGCTCGGGTCTAGCTCCAACGCTCTCTGTAACGAGGATTTCGCACTGACCGTATCACCTGCCTGAAGATAGCGCATTCCCAACTGGGTAAAGGATTCGACAGAGGTTTTTTGAGCAGATGAAAAGTAAGATGAGGATGAAGATGAAAGGCTGCTACAGCCCGCCAGCCCTAAACTAACCACCACAAATGCCGCACAGATGCCGCGCTTCAGCACTACCCTTCCCTTACTACTGAAAACAAAGCCTAGTTCTACCACAGCAGAGGGGGAAGTGTCATGTACTGACTAGCGATTGACACAGGAAGAATCCCCCATATCGGGAGACAGTTCAGTTTTTAGCCTGAGCCAACTCAATATATTTCGCGCTACGGCGTGTTCTGTCAGCAACCTGACCAACCAACTGCCCACAAGCGGCATCCACATCATCTCCGCGGGTACGACGCACCGTGGTTAACACATCAGCTTTAAGCATGATCGCCTTAAAGCGCTGAATAGCCTCTTCGGATGGACGCTTATAGTCAGAATTAGGGAACGGATTGAACGGTATCAGGTTCAGCTTACAAGGCATTTTCTTAAGCAACTGTACCAGTTCACGCGCATGTTCAGGCTGGTCATTGACACCCGCTATCAGGGTGTATTCGACGGTGGGAACTCGCTTATCGCCCAACTTCGCAAAGTAGCGATTAACAGCATCCACCAGCATTTCGATTGGGTATTTTTTATTGATCGGCACTAACTGATCACGCAGAGTGTTATTCGGTGCATGAAGCGACACAGCAAGCGACACATCAGTCACATCGCCCAGCTTATCCAAAGCCGGAACCACACCCGCAGTACTCAGCGTTACGCGACGTTTAGACAAGCCATAGGCGTTGTCATTCATCATCAGCTCGACAGCGTCGACCACTGCATCAAAGTTCATCAGCGGCTCACCCATACCCATCAGCACAACGTTACTCACAACGTGCTGACCGGATGGATCAAATTTACCGAAGGCCCGAATAGCAACGCGCAGCTGTGCGATTATCTCAGCGGTACTAAGGTTACGGTTAAATCCCTGCTTACCGGTAGAACAGAAACTACAATCCAGCGAACAGCCGACCTGTGACGAGACACAGAGCGTGCGCCGGGAACCCTCAGGAATTAGCACCATTTCGATAGCAGAGCCACCATCCATGCGAATAACCCACTTGCGCGTTCCATCCTTAGAGGTCTTATCGAGCAAAACCTCAGGTTCGCGTATCTCTGCCACTTCAGCAAGATTCGCCCGCAGGGACTTACTGATATTGGTCATCTCATCAAATGAGCTCGCGCCCAGTTGATGAATCCATTTCAGTACCTGCGTCGCACGAAAGCGCTTTTCACCGATAGACTCAAAGAACTCTTCAAGTTTTTTAGGCGAATACCCGAGAAGGTTTAATTTTTGCTCAGCCATGGAAGGGGTGTCTCTTGAGGGGTTGGCATATGCGTGGATTCACGCACATGCCCGAATCTTCTGAACGGTATCAACCGCCGAAGAAGTATGCGATTTCGCGCGCAGCAGATGTTGCAGAGTCAGAACCGTGAACAGCGTTCGCGTCGATAGACTCAGCGAAGTCACGACGGATTGTACCTTCAGCAGCTTCCTGTGGGTTAGTCGCACCCATCAGATCGCGGTTCAGAGCAATCGCGTTTTCACCTTCAAGAACCTGAACAACGACAGGACCAGAAGTCATGAACGCAACCAGATCACCGAAGAATGGACGTTCTTTATGCTCAGCGTAGAAACCTTCAGCGTCCGCCTGAGACAGCTGTTTCATCTGCATTTCAACGATTTTTAGGCCCGCTTTTTCAAAACGAGATTCGATTTTGCCGATAACGTTTTTTGCAACAGCATCAGGCTTGATGATAGACAGCGTACGTTCAGTTGCCATGCTCAATTATCCTTTAGTTTAGTAGGTATAAAAATTTGTGCGCGGATTATACGCGAACCAGGATGATTAGGACAGTCCCTGAGATCTCTACCAGACTAGCCCTGCTCCTCTATCCAGGCCATCTGAATCGCTTCAAGGATCTTCTCACCACAGTGATCAGGATCATCATCAAAGCCATCAAGCGCCATTACCCGGGTATACAGATCAGGAAAACCGATCTTCATAGGATCATCATCAGGGTAAGTCTCTACAAGCTCTATCACGATATCGCTAATATCCGTCCACTTCACAGCAAACCTCTCTAGTGTCCTTCAGACACCTGATTGATCGTATATTTAGGAATCTCAATAACCAGATCTTCAGTATCAACAACCGCCTGACAGCTCAGACGCGATTCGGGCTCCAGCCCCCAAGCCTTATCCAGCATGTCATCTTCCAGCTCGTCTGAAGGCTCAAGACTGTTAAACCCTTCACGAACAATGACATGGCAGGTCGTACATGCGCAGGACTTCTCACACGCATGCTCAATCTCGATACCATGCTTCAATGCTGCATCGCAGATTGTTATCCCCGGTTCAACATCTATTACCTGCCCATCCGGACAAAGCTCTTCATGCGGAAGAAATATCAATTGAGGCACTAATCTCTCTCCTTTCCAAACTGATCAACACTCTGCCCCTGCAGGGCCTGTTGAATAGAACTATCCATCCGACGTGCCGCAAAGAAGTCACTTACCTGGGCCAGATGCTCAACACCTGCTTCGATAGCTCGCGGATTAGTTCCACCACGCAACTCCTCAAGCACCGATATCTCTTTCACAAGATCAATCCGCTCATCTTCTGTCAGCAGCCGACTACCATCTTCCGCAATCGCGCTCTGTAGCGCGACGATCAAACGGTCAGCTTCCACCTGCTGCTCTCGCAGACTTCTCAGCTCACGATCATCGGATGCATGGTTATATGAATCTCTCAGCATCTGAGTGACCTCTTCATCACTCAAACCATAGGAAGGCTTAACCTGAATAGCGCTCTCAACACCCGTCGACAGCTCTTTTGCAGCCACACTGAGCAAGCCATCAGCATCAACCTGAAAAGTCACACGAATTTTTGCAGCACCTGCAGCCATAGGGGGAATGCCACGCAAAGTAAATCTGGCCAGTGAGCGACAATGATCAACCAGCTCTCGTTCCCCCTGAAGCACGTGAACCAGCATCGCAGTCTGACCATCCTGATAGGTGGTAAACTCCTGTGCTCTTGCGACAG
>JBFEXW010000120.1:0-6457 GCA_041562495.1 Marinobacterium sp.
CGCAACCTTTTTAGATCAGACAACAAAAGAGAGAATCAGATTTAACGAGACAAATGATGCCAGCGTTGTGAAAAGCAGAATGCTGGCACAGGTTTTTCCATATCCGTAATTACCCGCGATGATTGGGTAAATGCTGAACATAGGCGATGCAGTGATAAGTAGCAGGCCTGTTGCCAGAGCCGGTTGGTCAGTCAGCCAGATGCCGGCGAACAGAAAAACCAGCGCCGGTTGCAATACCAGTTTTCCGCTTGCCACGATACCGATCGCGCCGATATCTCCGCGGACTCTGTTCCCTACCAGTGAGCCTCCGATAACGATCAGAGAGGCGGCTGCGGCCGATCTGGCCAGCAGTTCAAGGGCGCTTTGCAGGAAGTCCGGGGAGCTGACACCCAGTGAGGGAAGTAATAACCCTACAGCGATAGCCAGGATAATAGGGTTGCTGGTTACACGGCTCAAAATGGTTTTAACGATTCTGAGTCCGGAGGCTTCCTGTTTAGCCTGACTCCATTCAGTAACAAACAGTACTAATGGCATGATGATGATGTTTTCAACCAGCACGCATAGCACAAAAACCTTGGCAGCCTGCTCAGGGATAACGTTGAGGATTACGGGTAACCCGATAAACATACTGTTGGGTATGCTGCTACCCATGCCGAACAGAAAGCTCTCTGTCATCGGGCGTCTCAGAACATATCGGCTGATCAGCGCTGCGCAGAGCAGGGTAATAATTGCGGCACTACCGTAGACCAGCACGAAACTCTTTTCGAATATCTCTGCAGGGGAGCTACGCAGCAGATTGCTGAGGATAACGCCAGGAATACAGAAATAGAGGACGAAACGTCCCAGAGCAGGTATGAACTGAGCCGGGAAAATCCCGGTGCGGACTGTGAGGTAGCCCAGCCCAATCAGAAAAAACAGCGGAGCGGTAATATTGAGAACGGCGAGCATTCAGTAACTCTGGATTGGGATAACGAAGCTGAGCATTGTAGCCGATCTTTATACCTAGATGGAGGGGTATCAATGGTTCGCAATATTGTAGGAATAGTTCCTAATTGAATTGATATTAAGAAATATTCCTATTTTTAATTTTCATTGATTAACCGCCTTTTACCTCTCAGTATTACAATGATTCGCTTCAGTCTGTTGAGGCTTGTAATAAGGAGAGGCCGATATTAACGCTTACGTAGAGATTCCCACGCAACCGTTTGATGGACAAAAGCCGGGTACATCTGGACTGCGAAAGAAGGTTCGGGTGTTTCGGCAACCCCATTATCTGGAAAACTTTATTCAGGCGATCTTTAACAGCCTTGAAAATTGTAACGGCGAAAAGCTGGTTATTGGTGGTGATGGCCGCCATTACAATCGGCAAGCGATTCAGCTGGCCGTGGCGATGGCGGTTGCGAATGGCTTCTCTGAAGTGATTATCGGACGTTCAGGAATCCTTTCTACACCGGCGGCGTCCTGTGTGATCCGCAAACATGCTGCCTGTGGAGGAATTGTCCTCTCTGCGAGTCATAATCCGGGAGGGGCGGATGAGGACTTCGGTATTAAATTCAATGGCCCCAACGGCGGGCCCGCGACCGAGTCGATGACTGACATTATCTATCGGCAGACCCAGAGTCTTGGTTTCTATCGCAAAGCGGATATCCCGTTGATTGATCTCGAACAGTTAACGGAGCAAAAGATCGATAGTACGCTGATCCGTGTGATCAGCCCGGTAGCCGATTATGCTGATTTGATGGCCTCAATCTTCGATTTCCCAGCGATCGCCAAGCTGATCAGTGGTTCGGATTTCCGTTTCTGTTTTGATGCTATGCATGCGGTTACCGGTCCCTATGCACGGGAGATTCTGGTTAATCGTCTTGGAGCTCCGTCGGAGAGTGTGATCAACGCAGAACCGAAAGAGGATTTTGGTGGCGTTCATCCCGATCCGAATCTTGTTCATGCGGCGGGTTTGGTTGAACGGGTTAATTCTCAGGGGTTAGATTTTGGTGCAGCTTCGGACGGCGATGGTGATCGCAATATGGTGCTGGGAAATAATTTCTATATAAACCCCTGCGATAGTCTGGCTATTTTGGCGGCCAATGCGCAGCTGATACCGGGGTATCGAGATGGACTGGCCGGTGTCGCGCGTTCAATGCCAACCAGTCGAGCGGTTGATCGTGTCGCTACACAGCTTGGTCTGGATGCCTATGAAACGCCGACTGGCTGGAAGTTCTTTGGCAATCTGATGGATGCGGGCCGGATTACGCTCTGTGGCGAGGAGAGCTTCGGCACAGGATCTGACCATGTCCGGGAAAAAGATGGACTCTGGGCGGTCCTGTTCTGGTTGAATATTCTCGCTACGACCGGTAAAACAGTTGCCGAAGTTGTGCAGCAGCACTGGGCAGCCTATGGTCGGGATTATTTCTCACGTCATGATTTCGAAGGGATCGACAGCGATCAGGCGAACGCTCTTGTTCAGCGTTTAACTGAGCAGTTGCCGCAACTTGCCGGACAGACCGTATGTGGGCTGTCGGTTAGTTCAGCCGACCAGTTCGCTTACACCGATCCGGTTGATCATTCTGAAAGTAGCGGGCAGGGTGTGCGTATCTTCTTTGATAAGGAGGCGCGCGCAGTAGTACGACTTTCAGGGACTGGAACCAGTGGCGCTACACTGAGGGTGTATTTTGATCAGTATGAACCGCCGTCCGGTGACCTTGATCAGGATCCGCAGATTGCGCTTTCGTCCCTAATAGAGGCGACTTATCAGTTGCTCGATATTATCGGGTTCACGGGGCGTGCTGCGCCCGATGTTATCACCTGACAGTGGGTTGCTGCCTGATCTGGCTTCAGTGCAGATTGGCTAAATTAAACTTCGTTAACTTAATAAAAAATCGGAGGCTAAGGTGCGTTACCTTCACACAATGGTCAGAGTAAGTGATTTGGATGCTTCTCTGGATTTTTACTGCAACAAACTCGGATTGGTTGAGGTTAACCGAATGGAGAGCGAGGCGGGGCGTTTTACGCTGGTTTATCTTGCTTCGCCGGTCGATGAAGAGAGCGCCCGGAAGACTCAGGCTCCGCTGCTTGAATTGACCTATAACTGGGATTCTGAGGCTTATGATGGTGGGCGTAATTTCGGGCATCTCGCCTATCAGGTCGATGATATCTATGCGCTATGTCAACGCCTGATGGAAGCGGGAATCATCATCAATCGCCCGCCTCGCGACGGGCGTATGGCGTTTATAAGATCACCAGACAACATCTCTATTGAGTTTCTGCAAGCGGGTCAGGCTCTGCCGCCACAGGAGCCCTGGGCCTCAATGGAGAATACAGGAGTCTGGTAATCTTAAGCTACGACTGACGGTTATTGCGCTGCTTGCAGCGCATCCGTCAGCTTGTCCTGCCCCCAGAAGGGTTCATCATCTACAACATAGAAAGGCACGCCAAATACACCCGCCTTAACTGCCGCTTCAGTCTCCTGATCGAGCAACTGGTCATACTGTTCAGCGGAATCGATGATCGACTGGTTGATTCCTAACTGAGTCGCGATATCTGACAATACCGTTGCATCACTGATATCTCTCTCTTCGACCCAAACTGCTTTTAGTAATGCATGAAGCAGTTGTGCGACAGGGCCTGCATTCTCTCTGACCGCTAACAGAAGCTTGCATGCAGGACGCCCGTCTGTAGGAAAATGTGCTGGATTCAGATTGATCGGTAGATTTCGCTTTTTCGCAATACGTTCAAGCTCAACGTAGCGATAGGCTTTGCGCTGTTCGCTGCGCTGTGGCAGCGGGATAGCGCCCGTCTGTGAAAAGAGTGGTGGAAGGTCTATTGGATGATAGTTAATAGCCCCAGATGCTTCCTTTTCCAGTTGATCACCTGCGAGATAGGTAAACGGGGAGAATGGAGAGAAATAATAATCGATAGTTTTAGCCATTTTTTATCCTCTGTGTTGTTGGCCAGCCGTTAAATGAAGTTTAATTCAACCTCTGTGTCAGCGCCTTCAATTGGCGCATAAAGTCGTTCCAGTTCGCGCTTTATCAGTTCCGGATTCCGCAATCGTTGTGAGAACTGACGAATAAAAATGACGGCCTGGTCAGATGAGTTGTGATTAACGAGCGTTGAAAGATGCGCTTTGCTGACAAACTCAGGCCGGTCAGTGGTACCCAAGAGCTGGCTGCAGGCGTATACCTGATACCGATGAATCTGATCGGTTACCGCCTCCTCGGGCGCGTTAAGCAGATCGGCAGCCAGCGTTAGTATTGCACTCGCTTCAGCAAGATAAACCCGGTCGAAATCTGAATGGGCCACGCCATTCAGGCGCTGCTCTGCACAGAGGTGAACCAGTTTAGTCAGCTCTTCTGACCACAGGTGCTGCAGATGCCTGGTTTCACTGAGCAGATGGTCAATATGCGCGGTATTAGCGGTAACGGCATGGAGATAAGTGTGTAATCCCAGCATTGCTGATCCCAGAGTGCCAAGTGTCTCTTTGAAGGTCAGTTGAATGCTCAGTGCTCGGGAGAGTGCTTTGGCATCAACCTGTTTCACCAGATCCGGATGAAGTCCCTGCATAGTCTTACTTAGCCAGTCGTCTCAGCATATCCGACCATTCGCCAAGCCGGTCTGAACTGCCAACATACTGACCGGATCCACGCTCTTTCGCCAGCCATAGCCCCTGAGCATTAAAACTGTACACCGGTACCAGGTCTTTGCGCTGAGTTGCAGGCAGAATCTCCGGCCGCAGATTGTCCAGTACGACAGGAATGGTACGCGGGCTGGGTGAATAGGTAAGTACCATATGCGCCTCATCCCAGTTGAGTGCTTTTACATACGTGATGCGCATTGTACCGTCGTCAATGCCCAGTTCCCGTAACGTAAAATATTTGGCGATAGCGTAGTCTTCGCAATCACCGCCAAAGGTGGTGACCGTCTCAAAGGGTGTTGCCCAGTAGTCCTCTTTACCCCAGTGATCGATATCCCGGTAATAGGGGATCAGGTTGTAGAAGTCATTGACCAGCTTTAACTTCTCGTTGACTGTGATCTCTTGGTTATTAGTAGCAATATCATGCATCGCATTCAGGCGCAGAACGGCGCTTTTCCCCCATTTTGCTTCTACTTTGGCGAGAAGCTCCGGGGAAAAGTTAACCAGTTCTGAGGCTGTTGCAGACAGTGGGTCTAAGCCTATAGCCAGACCCAGCAGCAGTTTTTTTATGCGTTTCAATAACATTCGCTAAGCTGTCCTTTAACGGCTCGCCGCCTGAATGCCAATCTGTATCAGTTTCTGGAGATCTTCATCGGATGCGACGGATTCGGCGATGATCTGAACACCGATCAGTTCGCCAACTTCGCGCATCGACTCAACAACCAGTTGTTTTTCACTATCCCGTGCCAGCCCTTCGGTATAGTGTCGGGCGAGACGGATATAGTCGAGGCGATAGCCGCCTAGCTTATCGACCTCCATCAGTCGCGACTCAAAGCGTTTCAGCATCACGCGTGTTGCAGCGCGATGAGCGAAGCTGACAAAGCTGACAAAGCTGTCAAGGTCCTGCGTAGCGGCATAAGCGGTGATACTAAAGGTGATTTGCTTCGCCTCCTGTGGATGAGCTTCGAGAAGCTCAAACAGGGTGCGCCTGAAGTTGTTGTCGCGCAGTGAACTCATCGACAGGTTAATTGCGATCTGGTGTGTGACCTGCTGCTGTTTAATATGCTCAATTACTGCTTTGATCACGTTAAGATCAAACTCGGTGATTCGTCCGCTGGATTCGGCTATAGAGACGAAGGTGCCGATAGGAACGGTCTGATTCTGCTCATCCTTAACCTGAGACAGGGCTTCCTCGATGACAATCTGATTTTCACTGCCCTCTGTCAGTGAATAAGCCTGAAATGCATAGTTGATTTCGAAGCGGTTTTCGTTAATCGCTTTATCAACCAGAGTATGCCATTCGCTGATGGTACGTGCGTTTTCAGCACCGTCACTAAAGGCGTAGCTATTGTCGCCAATCAACCGAGCTTTCTCGTAAGCTTCGGTGGCAGCAGAGATCAGAGAGGCGGTCGTCGATCGTGGGTCAAAGGCTACACCCCCAATATGTGCCATACCCGGTTTGTCGTAGACTTTGCCAAGTTCCGTTAAGGCTTCGGAAAGTGCTTTGCAAAGTGCTTCCGAATCTTTGCGATCGCGACTTTCGCTGACCAGAATGAACTCTGAACCTACGATACGAAATAGTGGATCTGGGTGTTGATCCGATTTTTCGGTCGTTTTCAGTATTGTTTGTGTGAAGTCCCGAATCAGTGAATCAATCTGTTCGTTGCTATGGGTTTTAGCATAGTCCGTTAATGAATCGATACGAATGACAAACAGATGACCCTGTTTGTTACTCATAAAGCGCTCCTTCATGGTAGTTTCGAAGGTAACGCGCGTTGCTAAACCGGTAAGCGCGTCGGTATGCAGGTTTTTACTAGCTTCCTGCAA
>JBFEXW010000121.1:0-6407 GCA_041562495.1 Marinobacterium sp.
CGCCTGCTCGCTTTGAAGCTTATGGCTGGCACGTGGTTCGTGGCGTTGATGGTCACGATGCCGATCAGATTCGTGAAGCGATTGAACAGGCTCGTGAAAATACTGAGCAGCCAACACTGATCTGCTGCAGAACCATTATCGGTTTCGGCTCACCGAACAAGCAGGGTAAAGAGGATTGCCACGGCGCACCTCTGGGTGAGGATGAGATCGCGCTGGTACGTAAAGAGCTCAACTGGCCATATGCACCTTTTGAAGTGCCTGATGAGATTCGTGAAGGCTGGAATGCAACAGAAGCGGGTAGCCATGCTGAAAACGAATGGAATGAGCGACTGGCTGCATATAAAGAAGCTTATCCGGAGCTTGCGGATGAACTGCTGCGTCGTCTGTCAGGGGAGCTGCCCGCAGACTTCGCTGAAAAAGCAGATGCCTGGATTGCGGACGTAGCTGCAAAAGGCGAAACAATCGCTTCACGTAAGGCGTCGCAGAATGCGTTGAATGCACTGGGACCTATACTGCCGGAGTTTCTTGGCGGTTCTGCGGATCTGGCCGGCTCTAATCTGACACTCTGGTCTGGCTCTAAAGCGGTAGAAGCGAAAGATGCCAGCGGTAACTACGTTCATTACGGTGTTCGCGAGTTTGGTATGAGCGCGATGATGAACGGTATCGCGCTCCACGGTGGTTTTATCCCATACGGTGCTACTTTCCTTATCTTCATGGAATACGCGCGTAACGCCGTACGTATGGCGGCACTGATGAAGCAGCGTGCCATCTTTGTTTACACCCACGACTCTATCGGTCTGGGTGAAGATGGACCCACGCACCAGCCGATTGAACAGTTGGCGTCGCTGCGCATGACACCTAATATGGAAACCTGGCGCCCCTGTGATGCCGTTGAGTCAGCTGTTGCCTGGCGTCAGGCGGTTGAACGCGCTGATGGTCCAAGCTCGCTGGTATTTTCCCGTCAGAATCTGCCTCATCAGGCGCGCACTTCTGAGCAACTAAATGCTGTTGCCAAAGGCGGTTATATCCTGCGTGACTCAGAAGGTCAGCCTGAATTGATTCTGATTGCGACCGGTTCGGAAGTTAGTCTGGCACTGGACGCTGCAGATGCATTGGCGGCTGAGGGTAAGCAGGTACGTGTTGTATCTATGCCTTCGACAGAACGCTTTGATGCGCAGAGCGCCGAGTATAAAGAGTCTGTATTGCCAGCAAGCGTAACCGCACGTGTTGCTGTCGAAGCGGCTCAGGCAGACTTCTGGTACAAGTATGTTGGTCTGAACGGCGCGATTGTTGGTATGACCAGCTTTGGCGAATCGGCTCCAGCTCCACAGCTGTTTGAACACTTCGGCTTTACTGCTGAAAATATCAAGCAGAAAGCGCTGGCGCTAATCTGATCCTCAGGCTCCCCGGTGGCTGCCGGGGAGCTCTCTTTTCCCTGATAGAGAGCTCCGCCTGTATATTGCAAAAAAGATCGCGATAAATGGTTATGGCCGTATTGGTCAGTGTGTGCTCCGGGCTCTGTTTGAACGCGGTTTGGAAGCGCAGTTGCAGCCGGTCGCTATCAATGAACTGGCAAACATCCAGACGGTATCCTACCTGACCCGCTTTGATACCACGCATGGAAGATTTCCCTATCCGGTAAGTGTGCAGGGCGACAGCCTGTGTATCGAAGATCAGTCGATACGGGTGATTAATCAACAGCAGATTGAGCAACTGCCCTGGTCTGAACTGGGCGTGGATCTGCTGCTGGAGTGTTCGGGGTCTTTTTCAGACAGGCAAACAGCGGAACGTCATCTGCAAGCCGGGGCGGGACGACTGCTCTTTTCGCAACCGGCGACCCCTGATGTTGATGCTACTCTGGTGTTTGGCCTGAATCATCAGCAGCTAAGCGAAGATCATCGAATCGCATCTGCCGCATCCTGTACGACAAACTGTATAGTGCCGGTGCTGTCGCTGCTGGACCGGGTGTTTGGTGTCGAACAGGGCGTGACAACGACGATCCACTCGGCGATGAATGATCAGCCGGTGATCGATGCCTACCATCATACTGATTTACGATTAACGCGCAGTGCACTCCAGTCTATCATTCCGGTTGATACCGGCCTCGATAAGGGGATAGACCGTTTGTTGCCACAGTTGGCCGGGCGTTTTAAATGCCTGCATGTGCGTGTTCCGACGATCAATGTTTCGCTGATGGATATATCGGTGACGCTGGCCAGAGATACTGACGAGGCTGAAGTAAACCAACTGTTCAGAGAAGCGGCGCAGAGTGAGCTTCAAGGGCTTCTTGGCTACACGGAAGAGCCTCACGCTTCAGTCGATTTTAATCGAGATACCCACTCGGCAGTGGTTGATGCAACACAGACACGAGTATCGGGAAAACGCTTATTAAAGCTGATGTGCTGGTTTGACAATGAGTGGGGCTTTGCAAACCGCATGTTGGATATTGCTGAATACTGGCTTGCTCTTGAGAGCAAGACTAAGAGTTAAAATTTAAAAACAGGAGCTGTAACAGATGAATGTTCTGTTGATGAAGGATCAGGATCTGAAGGGTAAACGAGTCCTGATTCGCGAAGACCTGAACGTGCCGGTTAAAGATGGTCAGGTAACTTCTGATGCGCGTATCCGGGCTTCTCTGCCGACTATCAAGCTGGCGCTTGAGAAGGGTGCGGCAGTGATGCTGATGTCCCATCTGGGACGTCCAACGGAGGGTGAGTATGATGAGCAGTATTCGCTGGCACCTGTTGCAGCCTATCTGAGTCGAGTGCTGGATCGCGAAGTTCCACTGATTAAAGACTGGGTTGAGGGCGGCTTTGAAGTTGCGTCGGGTGATCTGGTGCTACTGGAAAACGTTCGTTTTAACCTGGGTGAAAAGAAAGATAACGAAGAGTTGTCCAAGAAAATGGCGGCGCTTTGTGATGTCTATGTGATGGATGCTTTCGGTACGGCCCACCGTGCTCAGGCATCAACTCATGGTGTTGCGCGTTTTGCGCCGGTTGTCTGTGCCGGTCCCTTGCTGGCAAATGAACTGGATGCGCTGGCGAAAGCACTCGATAATCCTAAACGTCCACTGGTTGCTATTGTTGGCGGCTCCAAGGTATCGACAAAACTTGAGGTGCTGAACTCACTGTCAGACAAATGCGATCAGTTGATTGTTGGTGGTGGTATTGCGAATACCTTCCTGGCTGCAGCCGGTAAGCCAGTCGGTCAGTCACTGCATGAAGCGGACCTGGTTGATACCGCCAAAGCGCTGATGGATAAGTGTCAGATTCCTGTGCCGACTGATGTGGTTGTCGCCAAGAGCTTCTCTGCTGATGCTGAAGCGGTGGTTAAATTAGCAGACGATGTAGCTGAAGATGAGATGATTCTGGATATAGGTCCGGAATCTGCAGCAGCGCTTGCTGCTCTGCTTAAAGATGCCGGAACCATTATCTGGAATGGCCCTGTGGGGGTGTTCGAGTTTGATCAGTTTGGTGAGGGTACACGTGCGCTCTCTCTGGCGATCGCTGACAGCAGCGCCTTCTCCATCGCAGGTGGAGGTGATACGCTAGCGGCAGTTGATAAATATTCTATTGCGTCTCAGGTTTCCTATATTTCAACCGGTGGTGGCGCCTTCCTCGAATTTGTTGAAGGTAAGGTTCTTCCCGCTGTTGCGATGCTTGAATCGCGAGCTAAAGTTTAATCCTGTTGATCGGGACAAAAAGTAGAAAGGTTTAGATATGGCACTAATTTCAATGCGTCAGTTGCTGGATCACGCGGCTGAGTATGGGTATGGAATTCCAGCATTTAACGTGAATAACCTGGAACAGATGCGTGCGATTATGGAAGCAGCCGATAGGGTTGATGCGCCGGTTATCGTCCAGGCTTCGGCGGGTGCGCGTAAATATGCGGGTTCCAACTTCCTGCGCCACATGATTCTGGCGGCGATAGAAGAGTTTCCACATATCCCGGTATGTATGCATCAGGACCATGGTACCAGCCCCGCGGTATGTCAGCGCTCAATCCAGCTCGGCTTCTCCTCAGTGATGATGGATGGCTCGCTGGGCGAAGATGGCAAAACACCGACCAGTTACGAGTACAATGTGGATGTGACGCGCCGTACCGTTGAGATGGCACACGCCTGCGGCGTATCAGTTGAAGGTGAACTGGGCTGTCTCGGTTCACTGGAAACCGGTGAAGCCGGCGAAGAGGATGGTATCGGTGCTGCGGGTAAACTGACACACGAGCAGATGCTGACCGATCCTGATGAAGCGGCTGAGTTTGTTAAGGCGACTCAGGTTGATGCGCTGGCAATTGCGGTGGGTACCTCACACGGTGCTTATAAGTTCACCCGTCCACCAACAGGTGACATCCTTGCGGTGGAACGTATCCGTGAGATCCATCAGCGTATTCCGGGCACCCATCTGGTTATGCACGGCTCCTCTTCTGTTCCTCAGGAGTGGCTGGCTGTGATCAATGAGTTCGGTGGCGAGATTCCTGAAACCTACGGCGTACCCGTTGAGCAACTGGTTGAAGGGATCAAACATGGTGTGCGTAAGGTAAATATCGATACTGACCTGCGTCTGGCTTCAACGGGTACGGTACGCCGCTTCCTGGCTCAGAACCCCGCTGAATTTGACCCACGTAAATACCTGAAGAAAACCATCGAAGCGATGTCTGATATCGCACAGGCTCGTTATGAAGCCTTCGGTAGTGCAGGTAATGCAAGCAAGATCAGTGCTCTCTCATTGGAAGCGATGACCGAGCGTTATATCTCTGGAGAACTGGACGCGAAGGTTAACTAACCACAGTCTGGATAAAACCTCCTATACTCAAGGGTAGCCCAGTGGCTGCCCTTTCTTTTGGAATTTTGATGGATAACGCAAAGCTCACGCCGTTTTATAAACTCACTCCAGATCTGGTGATTGATGCTGTCGAGTCGCAGGGATGGCTCAGTGACTATCGGATACTGGCTCTCAATTCATACGAGAACCGCGTATATCAGGTGGGTATTGATGAGCAGGAGCCGATCATCGCAAAATTCTATCGGCCGGAGCGCTGGAGCGATGATCAGATACTGGAAGAGCATCAGTTCTGCTTTGAGCTGGAGGCGCAGGAACTATCGGTCGTTGCGCCGTTACGTAACGAAAATGGCGAGAGTCTTTTCAGTCACAACGGCTACAGATTTGCACTCTATCCACGTCGGGGTGGGCGAGCGCCTGAGCTGGGCGATCCCGAGCATCTGTATCAGCTTGGTGTTGCTTTAGGCCGCATCCATTCCGTGGGTGCAGCGCAGGATTTTAAGGTTCGTCCCGCGTTAACTGTTTCAGTCTTTGGTTGGCAGAGCCGTGAGTATCTTTTAGCGAACTGTATTCCCGATGCGCTTAAAGATGCCTATTCATCGCTGACGCAGGATCTGCTGGAACGTGCAGAATCTATAGTTACGGAACTAAAAGATGTGAGTTCCATTCGCGTTCATGGCGACTGTCACAGCGGTAATATTCTCTGGCGGGACGATCTCCCACACTTCGTTGATTTTGACGATTCGCGTATGGCACCGGCAATACAGGATATCTGGATGCTGTTAACCGGTGAGCTCTACCAGCAGGAGCAGCAGCTTGAGGATATTATTGAAGGCTATGAGGAGTTTCATCAGTTTAATCTGCGAGAACTCCATCTGATTGAACCCTTAAGAACCTTAAGAATGATCAATCACTCGGCATGGCTGGGGCGTCGCTGGCAGGATCCGGCATTTCCTAAAGCCTTCCCATGGTTCAATACTGAACGTTACTGGGGCGAGCATATACTGGAATTACGTGAACAGCTGTTTGCGTTGCAGGAGAACCGGGTACCGCAACTCATGGGTAATCGCTAACCTAGCGTGGTGGGTCGATATGCCTTGCAATATTCGAGTTCAATCGAAACCAGCCTGCGATGCTGTAGCGCATCCGCTTAGCCGCTAGTACTTCGTGTGGATACTGATCGCTCAGAAAGCAGACTAGCCGCCCAGCTTTGGGAAGTACGCTGATCAGTGGTTGCTGGTCTGATTCCTCTCGGTAGATCAGCAGCTCACCACCATCCTCTGATTGCCAGTCCGGGTTGAGATAGAACACTGTAGTAAGCACACGTTGAGAACGCCCCTTGAAGGCGTCATAGTGGCGTTTGTAAAAGCTTCCTTCGGGATAGCAGGCAAAGTGTGATTCGTAGTCGAACAGCCCAAGAAATAGGTTACGGTTCAGCTCGGTTCTGAGCGTTTCCATCCCCTGCAGATAATCTCTTTCGGCCAGAGTTTCACCCTCCAGCCAATGGATCCTGTCGCCGCGAATTCGCTTGGCAATCTGGTGCTGTTCATCACGACCGATACCCGCCTGACGGAACTGGGTAGCATGCATGGAATCCAGCTGAAGATAGAGGCTTTCAGTGAGAGC
>JBFEXW010000122.1:0-6356 GCA_041562495.1 Marinobacterium sp.
CTGAACGCAACAATCAGATGACGAACCCATCGCTAAGCCAACAGCTCAACTGGGCGCCAAGCCTGACAGATCCGAAAGACGTTCTCGACACGCTGCTGACTGATTCACAGGAACTTGATCAGAAGATCACCCGACTGATGTCACTTGCCTATATAGTTGATGCTCAGCTGTATATTCAGTTCCGTGACCTTATTGATCGCCTACCCGAACCCGCACGTTCAGCAGAGATCGAACATCAGCGTAACTGGTTAAACGAGCGCAAGATCTCACTGACTCAGGCGTTCCTGGAGTTCAAGGATGAAAAAGCAGCGCGCTATAACGCGGCACAGGCGTTTTTACGTGCGTCAAATAAACGCATGAGCGAGATCCAGCAAACACTGACTCAGATCAACTAAGCCCGACCAGTTGAGGCCCCAGTGCGTATAGCAGCGCCAGCACAACCAGTGTCACCGGCATTGTTGTGAATGTCAGCGCTGCTATACGATCTGAAGGTCCGCCATACCTCAGCGTCAGAATATAGCTCATCACCGCAACCGGCATGCTCATCTGCATCATCAGCGCGAGTTTATAAAGCGGCTCAAGATCCATAATGCTTACCACCATGAAGGCTAGCAGCACACCACTAATCGGACGGTAGAGCGACAGTAACCCCAGAGATCCAAACTCTTTTCGCTCTTTAAAGTTAAGCTGAGCAATAGAATGCCCAAGCAGCATCAGCATCATCGGCTGCGCCAGTCCCGCGAGCATTCCGATTGTACGCATCACCACAATAGGCGGTTCAATATTGAACGAGGTCAGCAAAGCTCCGGTGATCAGCGCCAGTAACGGGAAATTTTTAGCGATCAGTTTAAACTGCAACCGCCCGGACATCGCGGTAATACCCAGCGTCCAGTGACTCAATGTCACCGCAGTCGAAATAATTACTGCTGCCGCCAGCGCCTGCTGTCCCAAAAGCGCAAAAACCAGCGGAATACCAAAGTTACCCGTGTTGGGGTTCACCAGCGTAGATATATAAAAGGCTGAGCTTACTCCTTTGATACGACAGAGCAGCCAGGTCAGCAATGCACCACAGGCGATACAGAATGCAGTCGCCAGAAGCAGCTGCGCCATATCACCGATATTCACTTTCAACGTAAGAATGGCGTTCAGAATCAGCGCTGGGAGTGCTATCTGAGTCATCAGCTGATTCATCCCGGGGTGTTTCATCAGATCGGAGCGGCGCGAGAGTAAAAACCCGATTGTAGCTATAGCAAACACCGGAAAAGTTGCTGAAACAAAAGCGTTTAGCACGAAAGCACCCTGAGAGTGGAAGGAGGCAGAACTGAGCAATTTTAGCACACTTGAGTGCGGCTAATCTCTGAAACTATCGCAGCGCCCGACGCAGAACCTTACCGACAGGGCTTTTCGGCAGTTCGGTGACTATCTGGATATCCTGGGGGCGTTTATAGGCAGCAAACTGTTCCTTACACCAGAGCGCAAGACTCTCCGTATCGACACCCGCCTCAGTCGGCACGACAAATAATCGCACAAATTCGCCTTTCACTTCATCTGGGATACCAACAACTGCGCACTCCTTAACACCCGGGTAGTCAGCTATTTTATCCTCCAGTTCAGTCGGGTACACATTGAAACCCGATACGATAATCAGATCCTTGGCACGATCGATAATATGGAGATATCCATCTGGTTCCTGAATAACAATATCGCCGGTTTTCAGAAAACCGTCGTCGCTAAATGCGCTTTTGGTTTGTTCCGGAGCGTTCCAGTATTCGCGCATCACCTGGGGTCCACTGACCAGGAGTTCGCCTTTTTCACCTATAGCTACTGGTGTCATATCAGGCTTAACAACACGACACTCGGTATGGTTCAACGGGATACCGATACTCCCCACACGAGGTGCTGTTGGCAGGGTCGTCGTAACAGCCGGTGACGCTTCTGTAAGTCCATAGGCATCCATCACTGGCTTACCCGTCAGTTTGTGCCAGAGCGTCTCCGCCTTGCGGCTTAGTGACACGCCCCCCGAAAGCGTCACCCGCAAGCGAGAAAAATCAACCTCGGATATGCCAGGCTGCGTTGCAAGCCCGATAAACAGCGTATTCAACCCAATAAACGTAGTTGGCTGCCAACACTTCAGCTCCTTAACAAAGCCTTTCATATCGCGTGGATTGGGTATCAGAATGGAGTGCCCGCCCTGCGCAGCAACAATCTGTGCCACGGTAAAAGCATAAATATGATAGAGCGGCAAAGGCGCGATCACTTCCACCGGCCAATCTTCCTGCACATCTCGCATTCTTTCTGTGCCCTGCAGGATGTTCGCGAGCAGATTCGCATGAGTCAGCACCGCACCTTTAACCACGCCTGTAGTGCCACCGGTATACTGCAGCGCAAACGTATCTGAAAAAGTCGCGCTAATCTCGCTATATCCTTTGTCGAGAAAGGGTTCTATTGCGTCGCGAAAATTGATGGAGCCTGGGATCTCGTATGCGCGCTCCATCCGTTTAATATATTTAACCGCGAAGTTGAGCAGAATTCGCTTAGCCGGCGTGCAGAAATCACCTACCTGAGTCGTAATAACAGACTCTATGTCAGTCTCAGCCAGTATCGACTGCGCCTTATGCGCCATGCTTGAGTGGATCAGCAGGCACTTGGCACCACTGTCCTTATACTGATAAAGCATCTCGCCAGGGGTATAGAGCGGGTTGGTATTTACGATGACTAACCCGGCCCTCAATGCACCGTAGATCGCAATTGGATACTGAATCAGGTTGGGTAACTGAATCGCGATCCTGTCACCCGGCTTCAGACTTGTACTCTGCTGAATATAGGCCGCAAAAGCGGCACTCCAACGATCAAGATCAGCATAGGTCAGCGAGGTACCAAAATGGGTATAGGCCGGCCGATCGGCGTAGGTTTTCAGTATGTCATCAACAAACTGATTAAGGTTTTCATACCCCTTAGGATTAAGGTCAGAGGGAACATAACTGCCCCGCTCTGTATGTTTCCTATCCTTTGTCTGCAGCTCTGCAGGCATCTCTGTCATTAAGCCGTTTCCTGATCAGCCGCAATATGTACATGAATTTTTTCATGCTCAGATTCATATGCAGCATAAAGCAGACAGTCACTTAATGCGATATCTGGCCGCGTTGTAATCATAAATAGTTTCAATGACTTAACTGTCTGCAGACGGTTGCCACAAAGTTCGAAATAATCAGCAAAGGGTTTCTCACCCTGCGGACCCACAACACGTAGCCGGGAGCAGACCTCAGCATTTTTCACCCACCCCAGCAATGCCCCCTGAGGGACCGAATTAAAATTGTACTGGTCAACATCGGGTAACAGTGTGATCTCCATGCCAAGTGCGGGCTGGTCTGAGAATGCAAGGCGCGTACCCTGTTCAAGTTCAAGACGGATCGGATGGTGGTAAAGATCCAGATCCAGGTCCTGTCCGGGATGTATTAACGCCTCCTCGGTAGCGAACGCCAGCAACCCCTTATAAGCAACGCGATCCGAATCCTCGTCAGCGGCACCACCACACTCAATCGTAACCACCGGGCAGCTATCTGACGACTGCTCCATCAACGACCCCAGACGTAGCTCCGTAACGACCAGTTTATCAGTAAACAGCGAGACCAATGTTTCATGAGCCGCGTTCTCACGAGTCACCACTGCAAAACTTGGGCTGGTTCCAGAGGTGTTATGCAGGTCGACAACCGCTTCAGCCTGACTGTCATTAATCCGCGTAAGAATCTGTTTCGCGATACGTCCAGGCGGATCACTGTATGGGGGATTAAAGCAACGATTCATATCGCGAGCCCCCGGATAGGAACGGTTTCTGAATGCGGGTTCCATAAGGGCTGACTGAACCGACCCCAAAAGAACCAGCAGATTCGTATGCGGCACAATTCCCTCTTTCAGGAAACGAAAGATCGCTTTTGCACCGGAGGGTTCGTTACCATGCAGCAGAGTAACGACGACGCGCGTACGCGTAATATCCTCCCCCTTCACCCAGATCTCCGCTGGCCCGGCAAGCATCGCAAGAAAATCTTCAAATTGCTCAGGAATCTGCGCAGGAGACAACTCGCTGAAAACGCTGATCTCATCTTTCATCTGAACATTCATACCAATAAACTCGCTCCTACACTAAAAACCCTCGACATCCCGCAAATAACTGCCTCAAACAACCGGCCAGTACGCTACCGGACGATTCATATTGGCCAGCTCCCGATAATACTCCACCAGCACGGAGGAACGCGTTACGGGATCAGTTATTCTGCCCTCCAGCTGCTGTAGCTGGGACAGCATCCAGGATGAACCGTTCTGATGTCTAACGATGCGCTGTTCAATAATACTCAGATAACGCTGCTGTTCAGCCTGATCAACACCAAGTAAACTGAGCCCTTCAGCAGCCTGATGCAACATCTGTTTTGCGATATCAATAAGCGGTGTCGCCCGCAGCCCCCGATGCAGCCCATCCGCTGGCCAGTAGATCTGCGCATCTATTCCCTCTTTCGCAGCAGCATAAAAGTTACTGGAGAGCGTCTCAAAAGGCATTTTGACCTCCCAGTTATGGATTACCTGCTGATAATATGCCACCGCACCAATCATAAATGCAGCGTTGGCAACCATATCCACAGGTGTAGGTCCGGCTGGCAGTGCCCGCATCTCAACACGCAGATGGCCACCATTAACCGGATCATAGACGGCACGGTTCCAGGGCCATACGGTTCCGGAGTGCAATCTCAATTCAGATAAAAGCGGCGTACCCTTATCAGTTGCCGTCTCCGATGCAACAATCGGCAGTATCGGCGTATGCAGATTGACCAGTTCAGCGAAAAGCTCAAAAGCACCCTCGCGCACCCAGCCCGAACCGAAGTCGACTCTCGAAGGTACCGCTCTCTGACACTCTGTTAGTGAGCGACCATCAATCGACTGACGAAAAAGCGGCACACGCGTTTCATGCCAGAGCTTTCGACCAAACAGCAGCGGGGAGTTTGTAGCTATGCCCAAAATGATCGGGGTTACCAGTTGTGCTGCGTTAAACCAGCGCGCAAACTCGTCCGGAGCCAGCGTTAAATGCAGCTGCATAGAGGTATTAGCGCCCTCAAGCGTAACGTCTTCGGTGTTTAAGATTAGGCTGTCAGCGCCTGAGATCTCTATATGGAACTGCTCTCCACGCATATTGCGTAACATGCGTGACAGTGCCACATAGCGATCTTCTGCCGTCATATAGAGTTGGCCAAAATGATGAGGCCGCAGAGCTGGAAGTATCCCTATTGCCAGCGCCTGCTGTGCAGGTTCCAGCTCAGCATTTACCTGCTGAACTCTTTGCAGTATCTGCTGTTCCAATGCTGTAAAAGGCTTACCTCTGGCGAGTACAGGCTGCAAATTCAGCTCAAGATTATAACGATTGATCTCTAACGCTACTCCCGAATCGGGTAAACGATCCAATACTTCCCGGTTGCGACACAATGGCTGTTGGTTCTGATCCAAGAGATAGAGCTCAACCTCGGCCCCCAAAGTCCGCTCACCCTTGCCAAATCCCGGGCGTGATATGATCGCCTGCAACTCCTCCAACTGCTCCTGCAATCTAAGCTCAAACTGCTCAAAGTCCCAGCGTGTAAAGTCACGATCAGCAATTTGTTGGCCCATAGAGATACCTGCTCAGCTATACCTTTTCAGATTAGACAATTAGCTGAACTCCGGCCACCAGAGTATTCACCGATATGCTGACCGCTGTCAGTCAGTTAACAGGCATCATCATTAATTTACTGAACAGTTTGCCAGCCCTCTGAAGCGGGTTAAAAGTGAGCAAGGGTGTCAGACAGAATTGAGTTGAACTACACTTACAAAAAACATGTCAGCCCGGAGCCTGTTGATGTCTCTATCCAAGCAGTTAATGTCACTGATATCAGTGATGTTCTTCGCCATATTCTCTGTAAACTTTATTATGAGTATCAGCAATATACGAGACTATCTTGAGGTTGAATCAGAGATTCATGCACAGGATACAGCCACCTCGCTTGGTCTCTCATTAAGCCCCTATATTCTGGACAAGAACGACACCATTCTGGAAACCATGGTTAACACTATTTTCGACCGTGGTTACTATCTGGAGATCGTTCTGAAAGATATGGACGACCAGATACTGGTACGCAAAACCAACCCCAGAACCTTTTCCGAAGTACCCGGGTGGTTTGTAGATCTTCTGCCAATGCGTACGGTAACAGCAACTTCAGATATAGATGCAGGCTGGATGATAGGTGGGCGGCTTGAGGTGACCATCCACCCCGGGCTGGGATATCTGAAACTCTGGAATCAAGCAAAAGAGACCTCCCAGATTTCGCTATTGATGCTGA
>JBFEXW010000123.1:0-6344 GCA_041562495.1 Marinobacterium sp.
CTCTCTTCCGGCGTTAATTTGTCCTCAGCAAAGGTGGCTGGAAGCTGGGTTTTTCCTAGCTCACCTACAGACTCCCGATATTCCGAACCGGGCAGTATGCTAAAGCCAAATTTTTCCAGATTAAGCTGATTACTGCTGTGAGTGGACAAGAGTTTGGGACCAAACAGTATGACGGCAAGCACAAGCAAGCCCAGTATGAGCAGTATAATGGCTGCGATCAAAGCTCTCTTAATGCCAGGTTTCATCGGTCGTTTCAGCTCTTATCCTTTTGCGATTGCTCGCGGGTAAACATCTCGATCATATCGATAGTGAGTTCGCCCGCCTCCTTGAGAATAGCTTCGCCATTCGGATCCCTAAATTTCTGGCTGGTTGAACTGGTTTCACCCTCTGAGAACAACTCATCAAGCGTTTTTATCGGTGGCTGGTTGCGCGCCATTCTCCGCTGGTTTTCAAGGGTTAGCTGTCTGTTTTCCATCATCTCACGTTGATGACGCAGTTTCTGCTCGTTAAGTGGCAGGTAAAGCTGTTGTTTCTGATCCTGTTGGGCCTCGATCTGGGCGCGCATGAGGTTGAAGTCTGGATCATTATCCGTGCGTTGCAGATGGCGACGGTTCAGTTCAGGTAGCCAGCGGTCAAGTGAGGTGTAACGGCTATAACGAACCGGACGGACCTGATCCCAAGGCAGGGCATCTTTAAGAGCGCTTTCACCAATCTCCTGATGATCAATCATGGCCGGGAACTTGATATCCGGTGATACTCCCTGATTCTGTGTGCTCTCGCCTGAGATGCGATAGAACTTGGCGGTGGTCAGTTTGGCCTGGCCATGCTGAAGTGGTTGTAGTGTCTGTACGGTGCCCTTGCCAAAGGTCTGGCTGCCAACAATTAAACCACGTCTATAGTCCTGTATTGCACCGGCAAAGATCTCGGATGCGGATGCACTCAGTCGGTTTACCACCACGGTAAGAGGCCCAGTCCACAATGTTTTAGGGTCGTAGTCACCCAGAATATCAACTCGCCCGCCTGCGTCCCGGATCTGTACCGTCGGGCCGCGGCTGATAAACAGGCCGATCAGCTCATTTGCTTCGCGCAGTGAGCCACCGCCATTATTGCGCAGGTCAATCAGCAGTCCATCAATCGACTTGGATTTCAGTTCCGTGATCAGGCGTGACACATCGCGTGTAGTACTGCGATAGTTAGGGTCGCCCTGTTGTAGTGCTTCAAAGTCGATATAGAACGTAGGGATCTCGATAACACCCAGTTTGTAGGTTTTACCATCGCGTTTGACATCGATAATGCGGGACTGAGCTGCCTGCTCCTCCAGTTCAACCCTGTTGCGGGTCAGGCTGATGATTTTGCGTGTCGATCGGTCGGTCGATGTGGATGGGATGATCTCCAGGCGAACCACTGAGTCTTTAGGGCCGCGAATCTTCTGGACAACATCGTCCAGGCGCATGCCGATAATATCTTCTATCTCGCCATCAGCCCCCTGACCAGCGCCCACGATAAGATCGGCCGGTTTAATCTGACCGCTTTTGTCAGCAGGTCCGGCAGGGACCAGGCTGACAACTTTGGTGTACTCATCCTCGCTCTGAAGAACTGCACCGATCCCCTCCAGAGACAGGCTCATATTGATCTGGAAGTTTTCAGATGTTTGAGGCGAAAAGTAGGAGGTATGGGGGTCATAGGTGCCCGCCAGTACGTTGGTAAAGGTCTGGTAGATATCTTCAGTGTTGGTCTGCAGGGCACGATCACGTTGACTGGTGTAGCGTTTGATCAGTGTCTGTGTTGCCTCTTCAGCGGTACGGTCTGCAAGCTTCAGGTTAAGCAGTGCGCTTTTCAGGCGGCGATCCCAGTAGGCATCCTGTTCTGCGACTGAATCAAACCAGGGTTTCCCTTCACGTGAGATCAACACCTGTTCATCGCTATTGAAATTAAAATCTACATCTTGCTTCAGTTTGTCGATCAGATAATTGGAGCGTTCGATATAGCGATCAAGAAAAACGGAGTAGATTGCATAGGCGGTATTGAGCTTGCCCGCATCAAGTTCTTCGTCGAGTTGCAGGCGCTTGTTTTGAAATGACGCAATATCCTGAGCGAGCAGGTAGCTGTGGTTTGGGTCAAGTGTATCCAGATAGCGATCGAACAGTTTGGCAGAGAGTTTGTCGTCAATCGCCTGCTCGCGGTAATGGCTCTGCGCAAGCAGCGTCAGAAGAGACTTAACGGCATCGGTATGTATGGTATCGGGCTGCAGTTTTGCGACTGCAAGGTTTGAAACTAGAAAGAGTACAAAAACCAGACTCTTGAGCAGTGGTGCTCGCATTAAACTGTTCTCCATGACGATTCGCTGATCGATGAGTAAATTAGCACTAAGCTGAGTTTAGGCTAGAGCGGCTGATGATGTAAAATGTTCAGCTTTCCTGTTATCGGAGGTCGGATGACTGCTCTGCGTTCTGTTTTAATTTTTTCTTTGATACTGGCACTGATTGGATGCGAATCTGACAACCCGATGAGCGACGCTGAGCGTGAGACTTTTCGCCAGCAGTTGATCGACAAGGCGCTGAATGATGAGGTGCGTAAAGCGGGCGAGGCCTTCCTTGCGGAAAATCGTCAGCGGCAGGAAGTCACACAGACTCAGTCAGGTCTTCAGTATCAGATACTGGAGGTTGGGAAGGGTAAGCAGCCGGGCCTTAGTGACCTGATTGAAGTTGCGTATGAGGGGCGTCGCGTCGATGGGCAGGTGTTTGATCGCGCAACTGAAGATAAGCCGGCACGATTTCCACTCAAACAGGTGATAAAGGGGTGGCGGGAAGTGCTGCCGCAGATGCATGAAGGCGCGCGCTGGGAGATCTATGTGCCGGCAGATCTGGCTTATGGAGCGACCAGTCCGTCGGTGGATATACCTGCAAACTCCGCATTGATATTTAATATTAAACTTCTTCGAGTTTTAAATTCTCAGTCCGAAGGGCAGTGAGGGACGGTGATGAGTAGATCAGATTTTATTGACGGATTGAAAGCGTTTATTGATGCGAGTCCAACACCCTTTCATGCCGCATCGAATCTTGGTGTTATGCTGGCGAACGCAGGCTTTGTTGAGCTGCGTGAAACCGATAGCTGGAATCTGCGTTCGGGGCAGGGGTATTTCCTGATACGGAACGGTTCATCAATTCTGGCCTGGCGCCAACCGGAGAACTTTGATGCAGGCCTGAGGATGGTGGGTGCGCACACGGATTCTCCCTGTCTGAAAGTGAAGCCCTCACCCGAACTGTATCGTAACAATTACTGGCAGCTCGGTGTTGAGGTCTATGGTGGCGCGTTGCTCAACCCCTGGTTTGACCGGGATCTCTCTCTGGCTGGGCGAGTGACCTATCTTGATGGCGCTTCAAAGATGCGTAGCGCGTTGGTCGATTTTAAAACGCCTATAGCAACCATTCCTAATCTGGCGATCCATCTGGATCGTGATGCAAATACCAATCGTTCGGTGAATGCTCAGTTGCACCTGCCAGTGTTACTGGGGCACGGCGATGAGAAGCTTAGCTTACGTGTTCTGCTCAAATCTCAGTTGGAAAAAGGCTCGGCTGATGTGGCAGAGGTGCTGGATTTTGAACTTAGTTTCTATGATACCCAGGGCGCAGCCGTTATTGGTCTGGAAGAGCAGTTTATCGCATCTGCGCGTCTCGATAATCTTCTGAGCTGCTACATCGGCGCCGATGCGCTGATCAGTAGTGCAGTTGGACAGGGGCAGGTGTTGTTGTGTACGGATCATGAAGAGGTGGGAAGTCAGAGTGCCTGTGGTGCTCAGGGACCGATTCTGGCGCAATGGCTGGAGCGTGTATTACCGAATGCAGAGGAGCGTAACCGTGTGTTAGCCCGTTCAATGTTTGTTTCTGCGGATAATGCCCATGGTGTGCACCCTAACTACGCCGACAAGCATGATGAAAATCATGGGCCACTGCTGAATAAAGGCCCTGTAATTAAGCTCAATGCCAATCAGCGGTATGCAACCAACTCGGAAACCAGCGGGCGGTTTAAGGCGTTGGCCAGACAAGCTGAAGTCCCTGTGCAGATGTTTGTTGTGCGTTCCGATATGGGGTGCGGCAGCACTATTGGACCAATTACGGCTTCTGAAGTTGGAGTGCGTACGGTAGATATAGGCGTGCCTCAGTTCGCGATGCATTCGATCCGAGAGTTGGCTGGGGTTGATGATTCGCAGAATCTGACCAAAGTACTTCGTCTGTTCTATCAGTCTGACGAAGTTTAGTAGGAGTAAGGGATTCAGATGACACTGGATGAGATGAATCAGTTTCTCGGACAACACTTTCCCCAGGGCGATGTTTTTGGGGTGATGGAAGCTGTGGGTGATGGCTGGGTATTGATGCGCCTGAAAGTCGAAGAGCAGCATCTCAGACCGGGTGGAACAGTGTCGGGCCCTACTATGATGGGGATGGCTGATGTCTGTATCTGGTCCGCGATTCAGACAAAAATCGGTCCTGCACCTATGATGGTAACCAGTAATCTCAATATCAATTTTCTGTCAAAGCCAAAGCCTGTCGATCTGATGGCACGTGCCCGTATTCTGAAAGTTGGTAAGCGCCTGTGTTTTGGGGAGTGCTATCTTTATTCCGAAGATGATGAGGAGAGAATGGTGGCTCATGTTACAGCCGCTTATGCGCTGGCGCTGGCGAACGCCGAGTCATCAAGCCATTGACTATAAGACTCAGGAGCTCTTTTTATGAACAGTATACGTCGATCCGCTTTGTTATCCGCGATTGTGCTCTTATCTGCGAGCGTCAGTGCTGATGAAAAGGCGCCCTGTACACTCAAGGTGTATGCCAGTACAACGCTGGAACTGCATTCCGGGCTTGAGGAGCTTTATGGTCTTGAGAGAAAGCCGGGGCGAGGCTGGGCAACCTTCACCTGTATCAATCCGGTTAGCCTGAGTTCGCATAAGATGTCGGGGCTCGAGCTACAGGTGATTCAGCGAGGCGCGGTTCAGGATCCTTCTTTGAAAGAGTGGTACGACGTCAATCGTATCTACTATGTCACAAGCTTTGATTATATTAGTGGCGAGCCGTTGATGCTCAGTTTTAGTGCCAGAGAGACTGAAACGAATGCAAAGGTTGAATACGGTCGGGAGTACCGTTTATTTGACCGTTAGCTATTTATCTCTATTGCCGAAAAGTGAACCGTTTTCGGTGCTAAGGACTTGGGAGGCGGAGTTGTTTGATTTCTCAGGGCGGTTGAGCGAAAGATAAACGGTGCTCTCTTGCCCCGTTCTAAACGGTACGCACTCTTTTGCTGAGTCGGTACCGATCTTACGCTCTCCCTAATCAGTTCGCCGCTTGGCTAGAACTCCTCAGTATCGATCTCAACCTGCTGGGCCGCGCTGTAGCGCGGGCCGCTAACAGTGTTCTGGTTGATCAACTGGTCGAGGCGGTCAACAGCATCGGCAGACAGATTAACCTCCGTTGATTCCAGATTTTCCTTCATATGATCGATAAAGCGAGTGCCAGGGATGCTGACAATGCCGGGATCTTTTGCGCGGATCCATGCCAGTGCCAACTGAGAAGGGGTGCAGCCCTGCTCTTCGGCGATCTGGGTGTATTCAGTGAGTAGTTTTTTGTTTTCTGGGAAATTTTCGGCATAGAAACGCGGCATTGCACGGCGGATATCCGTCTCTACCAGTTTCTCAGGGTCATCAATCGTCAGACTCAGAAAACCGCGTGCCAGCGGGCTGAATGCAACAAAGGTAACGCCCAGCTTGTTGCAGGTGTCGAGTACGGCAATCTCCGGGTTGCGTGTCCAGAGTGAGTATTCGGTCTGCAGAGCCGTTACCGGGTGTTCGGTATGGGCTTTCTCCAGCGTTTCGGATGACATTTCCGATAATCCGTAACCACGAATCTTGCCCTCTTTGATCAGGTCGGCCATCGCGCCGGCGCTCTCTTCGATCGGTACTTCAAAATCACGACGGTGCAGGTAGTAGAGATCAATATAGTCGGTGTTCAGGCGCTTAAGGCTTGCTTCGCACTGAGCCTTGATTGTTTCCGGGCGGCCATCCAGAGATTTACCCTTTTCCGGATCGATGTAGAGGACGCACTTACTGGCCAGAAAGATCTCTGAACGGACTGAGCGAAGTGCTTCACCAACCAGTTTCTCATTCTTGCCGCCGCCGTAGAGGGTTGCCGTGTCGAAATGGCGATAACCCATTGTATAGGCTTCCTTCAATGCGTGTACCGCTTCGTCATGCGGGACAGGCGTGTTGTATGCATGTGACAGGTTCATGCATCCAAGGCCGATGGGTGAAGATTTGAACAGGGCTAATGCATCGCTCATATCGGTTATTAATC
>JBFEXW010000124.1:0-6341 GCA_041562495.1 Marinobacterium sp.
CGCACCATCTTTTTTAACAAAGCCTCAGACCACTTTGGATCCGAAACGTTCGAACTGCATCTCACGCAGTCGGCTGAGCGTGCGTCTGAACGCAAAACTGAGATACCCCTGAGGATAGAGTTCATCCATTGCGACCTCGGCCTCAATCCAGAGCGGAACACCCCGGTCATAACACTCATCGACCAACGCAATAAATCGCCTGACGCCGTTATCCCTGACTGTTAACGCCGGAAGTATCCGATCACCCGCCGATACCTGCACCGCCGCATCTTCTGTTCCCCGGGCAATTGGCGCGAGATTCTGAGTGGCATTCATCACCGGCACCCGGGTCAGATATACCGAACTGAAACGATCACAAAGCGCCATATACTCATCAGCCGACAGCGTTGTTTCGCAGAGCTGATCGTATGAACAGCAGATCTGATGATCATCGTACATCAGAGTTTCCACTGGACGGTTGTTAAGAACAATAGTTCCCTCCCGAATACCACCCCGCTGGGATCGCGCGAATAACTCAGGAAGAACCGGTCGGTCGCCACTGATCCAATAGCGCTGCTTTATCTTTCCCGGATGCAGACGATGATCCTGCTTTCCGTCCAGCGCAACGACATACATTCTGGAATTGATTGCCGCAATTGCTGGTAGCAAACGCTCGCGATTATGTCCGTCGGGGTAGAGATTATCGGGCGGTTGATTGGAGGTAACGACCAGTATCACACCCTGTTCAAACAGCCGTTGAACCAGGCCGCCGAGCACTACCGCATCACCAATATCGTTAACAAAAAACTCATCAATGCAGAGAACGCGCACCTCGTTTGCCAGCGATTCAGCAATCTGACTCAGCGGGTCAGCCTGACCTGTTAACTGAAACAACCGCTGATGAATATCGCGCATAAAGTGGTGGTAGTGTTGGCGCCGGGATGAACACTCAAGACTGGCGTGGAACAGGTCCATCAGCCAGGTTTTTCCCCGGCCGACGCGACCCCAGAGATACACGCCGGGTATCTCTGGGCTATTTTTCAGAATTTTATGATGACATTGCTGGAGTCGTTCAACCGCTTCACTCTGAGCAGGATCCTTAACGAACCCCAAATTCAGTGCCTGCTGATAACGCTGAACAACCAAGACTATTCGCCAGATTTACGCCGTTTCGACAAGCGTTTTTCTATCTCTGCGATCATTGCGCCGGCCACATCCTTGCCGGTCGCATATTCGATCCCTTCGAGTCCTGGCGAGGAGTTAACTTCAAGCAGCAGAGGCCCTCTGCTCGAGCGGATAATATCAACCCCGGCCACCTTCAGCCCCATGGTTTTTGCGGCTTTAATCGCCAGCTTTCGCTCATCAGAGGTGATGCGAACAATTGAGGCGGTACCACCCTGATGGATATTCGCCCGGAACTCGCCAGGCGCAGCGGTACGCTGAATCGACGCGACCACTTTACCATCGATAACGAAACAGCGCAGATCCTTACCCTGAGCTTCGCTGACGAACTCCTGTACCAGAAGATTGGCACGCAGCGACTTAATGGCATTGATCACGCTTTCTGCCGCCTTGTCGGTTTCCGCCAGCACGACGCCGCGTCCCTGAGTACCTTCCAGCAGTTTCACGATCAGCGGAGCACCACCGACCATTTGAATCAGATCGGTTGTCTCGTTGGGCGAACTGGCAAAACCGGTTGTCGGAATATCCAGACCGTGCTGCTGCAGCAACTGCAGCGAATAGAGCTTGTCGCGGGACGCCGTAATCGCTGCTGCGGTGTTCTGGGTATAGACGCCGATACTCTCAAAGTGACGGGTCAGCGCACAGCCATAGAAGGTGATAGATGGACGAATACGCGGAATTACCGCATCCAGATCGTTGAGGATAGTACCGCCACGATAGTGGATCTCGGGCGTCTCAGCATCCAACTTCATATAACACTGACGGATATTGAGGAACACCATCTCATGGCCACGCTCCTCGCCCGCTTCAATCAGACGATGGTTACTGTACAGCTCCGGATTGCTCGCCAGCACACCTATCTTGAGACCGCGCTCGGCACGCTCGCTGATACCGTAAAGCTTACGTATCTCTGTAATCGTGTTATCACCAAGACGGAAGTGTGCGGAAGGATCAACCAGCATCCGCCCCTGCATCGCTTCACGACCCAGCAGCATGCGGTAACCCATGGTATCCCGGTTGGTCAGTGTCAGCTCGACATCCCAGGTATCCTGACCCATGGTCAGCGGTACGCGGATAACATAACGACGCTCAGATGTACCGTTGGAGCTACGTACAGAACGACGATCCATCACCGGCGCTTCACAGCGAATTACGGTTTCATCATTCTTCTGAATTGGGTGTACGTCGAACGATACCCAGTTCTCTCCGTTTCGGGTAAAGGTCTTAATATTGAACGCATGCAGTGATGAGGTTTTGGCACCTGAGTCAACACGTGCTTTGACTGCATGAATGCCCAGAGAGGCGATCTCGCACCACTCCTCGCTCCCGATAATCACTTTTGATTCCATAGCCTGACCCCCAAAACGGATGGCAAAAAAGAGGCGCGAGCATAGTTCAAAGCCGCGCTATCTCAAAGCAAAAGTTTAGCCGATTTCTGTTAATTCGGAATTACACTGAGTTAGCCGAATAGCCACCCTGACGCATCAGGATTTTTCGGGAAACCGATCAAATTTTGTCGCCTGGATACCTTCGTCATACCAGCAGGCTCGCTCGCCCCAGAATATATTATCCTGAGGCACTTTAGTCGGCTCACCATCGAGGCAACCTGCCGGTACAATTAATGCTCTCCCGGACCCTGAAATATAGGGCACACCTGAACCACACTGACTGCAGAACGCCTTAGAAATTGCACGGCCGGGCAGATCGTAACGCCGCACCAACGCTTCGCCACTGAGCCACTTCAGGTTGTCAATTGCCGTAAACAGGTTAGACGCATGTGCCGAACCCGTTGCCTTCTGGCACTCTATGCAATGACAAAGATGGAAGGCTTTAAACTTGTTCTCACAACTGAAAGTCACTTCGCCACAAAGACAGCTTCCCTGAATATCACCCACTTCATTTCCCCTTCAATTACAGATCAAGCCCGTAAATAGGCGCGCTTTGATCAAGAGCTTTGACATATTCACGAATAAACTCACGAACCTTAACATTTTCCGGCCGCTCACTCTGATCGGCGTGAGACCAGAGTGCAATATCGCGTCTTGGACCTGATTGGGTTTCCACATCGAGCATCTGTTCCGGATCAATCTCCCCCGTCATCAGTGCCAGACGTGCCGGCAGACGGACCAGCAGATCGGTAGTTTGCAACAGATGAATCACTGAACGGATCGATCCGGTAAAGGCGATCTTAGCCGCGTGAGGACCGGCAAGCTCACCCTGCCCATCAAGGAACCCGGCGCTGGCCCCGGCGATCATCCAGCACTGCTTTTCCAGATCTTCGCGCGTAATAGCGCCTCTCCGCTTTATCAGTTGGGAGTTTGCACCCGCAAAAACTGCCGATCGATCTCTGAATAGCAGTTCCCGCTCAAGTGTTCCCTGAGCAACAGTGAGGTGCGCCGGTGCCAACAGAAAATCGATCTTCTTCTCTAACAGCAGCGCTATCTGTACCGATGCGCTGCCGGTGCGCAGATGAAATACGTAGCGGCTGTCGCTCATCAGATGGGCGAGCAGAGAATCAAAGGTGGCAAACTCCCACAAGGGATCTATACCTAAAGAGAATTCGCTCTGATAGCCACTATGCCACTGACGAATAACCTCTTCACCATGTTCAGCATCTGCCAGTATGCGCTCGCCAATCTGTGCCAGACGCGCGCCTATTTCGGTCGGTGCTACGCCATAGCGGGAGCGGATCAGTAACGGCGCACCGACTTTAGCCTCAAGCTGTTGCAGGCTGCGTGTCAACGTCGGTTGAGTAATATACAACTGTTCACAGGCGCGACTCAGGGAGCCCTGCTTCACGACAATCGCCAGCTGTTTCAACAGATTTGGATTCACCTATGCAAATTCTTTTAGTCTTGCATTAAAAATCTATTTTTACCTATATCTGAAACAAATTAAAGTGTCGCAACGCTATCAGACACTAACAGGAGAACAGAATGCAATATTACAAAGATGGATTTCGTGGTGGTAACCCGGACATCAAGAACGCGGCACCGAACCGTCGTGAATATGGCATTACAGCACCGCTGCCGGAAAAGGTCGATGTACTGATCGCAGGCACTGGCCCTGCCGGTCTATGCCTTGCCGCGCAACTGGCGCAGTTCCCTGAGATCGACACCATGATCGTCGAAGCCGCTCCATACAACATTATCAAGGGTAAGGCCGACGGCATTAACACCCGCACCATGGAGATGTTCCAGGCCTTCGGTATCGCTGAGAAGGTGAAACGCGAAGTTTACTGGGTCAACCAGACCAATTTCTGGATGCCAGACCCTGAAAACCCCGCAAACATCAAACGCGTTGGCCGGGTTCAGGACGTGGCCGATGACAGTTCAGAAATGCCGCACATTCTGATCAATCAGGCGCGCATGCATGAACTGTTTCTCGATGTGATGCGCGACTCCCCCTCACGCTTGCAGCCCGATTACAACTGGTCGGTCAAAACCCTGACCATCGACCCGGATGCCGCCGAATATCCGGTGACCGTAACGTTGGAAGATACGGGTGTGAACTGGGGCGAGACCCGGACGGTTTGCGCAAACTATGTCGTAGGTTGTGACGGTGCACGCTCCAACGTTCGCAGGGCAATTGGTGGTGAACTGCACGGCGATGCCGCTCATCAGGCCTGGGGTGTAATGGATATTCTCGCTAACACCGACTTCCCTGATGTGCGCCAGAAGTGTCTGATCACCTCTGCCAATGAGGGCAACGTGCTGATTCTGCCACGCGAAGGTGGCTACCTGTTCCGTATGTATGTTGAGCTCGACAAGCTCAACGAAGATGAGCGAGTGGCGCAGAGGTATTTCACCCAGGAGCATATGATCGCTGCGGCGAAGCGCATCCTGACGCCCTATACGCTGGATGTAAAAGAGGTGGTCTGGTGGTCGATCTATGAGATTGGTCACCGTATCGCGGATAAATTTGATGATATTGGCGATGGCGACCGTAGCTGCCAGACCCCTCGTGTATTCATCGCTGGTGATACCTGCCACACCCATAGCCCGAAAGCGGGCCAGGGTATGAATGTGTCGATGCAGGATACCTTCAACCTCGGCTGGAAACTGGCGCATGTACTGACCGGCCGTGCCGATGCCAGTCTGTTGCACAGTTATGCCGGTGAACGCCATCTGGAAGCCCGGCGCCTGGTCGAAACTGACCACGAGTGGGCTCGCATTATGTCAGCCCCTGCTACGCAGGAGGAGCGTGAAGGCAAGATTGAGCCACGCTTTATCCGCCAGTTTAAAGAGAACCTCGAGTTCACCGGTGGTCTGGCAGTGAAATATGACCAGTCGGCACTGGCAGCCGAACCTGTTCATCAGGCGCTGGCTACGGGTGAAGAGATCGGTCGCCGTTTCCACTCCGCACCCGTAGTTCGACTGGCAGACGCCAGGCAGATGCAACTGGGTCATGCTGCAACCGCCGATGGCCGATGGCGTATATATGCGTTTGCTGGCAATGACAACTCGGCAATTACAAAACTTGCCGACTGGCTGGAAACCAATCCGAACTCCCCGGTCGTTAAACACACCGGCAAGGATGAAGATATTGATGCGATCATCGATGTCAGAGCGGTGTTCCAGCAGACCTTTGATCAGCTTGATTACGCGTCAATGCCCTCTCTGTTGATTCCAAAAACAGGCAAGCTCGGACTACAAGACTTCGAGAAAGTGTTCTGTGTCGATCATAAGCGTGTCGGTGACATCTACGACATGCGCGGTATTGATCGTAAAAAAGGCTGCATGATCGTGGTTCGACCCGATCAATACATCGCTAATGTCCTACCTTTAGACGGCTATGACGAATTGTCTAAGTTCTTCGAAGGTATTCTTCGTTTAGCCTGATCATCTCTACAGTTCTCCCAGTGTTCAGGCACTGGGAGCTGTTTCTCACTTTCGCATAACGATATTCATTTTGAGCAGTCAATTCACATCTGCGGACCGATACAAGTTAAACTAAAAAATCATTTAACTGCATGACCATCAGGAAACCAGGCTCGTGAGTAATGTCACCCTTCTGCATGACCTTAAAGCGCGTATACAATCTGTTATTGTCGGGCAGGAAAATCTCATCGACAAGTTGGTAATCGCCGTTTTAACGGGTGGACATGTTCTGCTTGAGGGTCCTCCGGGACTTGCGAAAACAACGGTAGTACACGCTTTAGCCTCAGGTCTCGATGCGAG
>JBFEXW010000125.1:0-6309 GCA_041562495.1 Marinobacterium sp.
ATTAGCGTGCGAAGTGGTGAGTGCAAGAATATTGTTCTCATCCTCGATACCATGAGGAAAACCCTGCTTCAGGGATTTAAAGTCGAACAGCTTTTCATCTGCCAGATGCGACGGCACTACGTTACACAGTGCCTTAAACATCGTCTCGATACGTCCCGGGAAGCGACGATCCCAATCCTGCATCATCTCTTTAATCGCCGCGCGCTGTAGATTCTCCTGCGAACCACAGAGATTACACGGAATAATCGGGTAGCCTTTAAGCTCAGCATACTCAGCGATATCCTTCTCGCGGGAGAATGCCAGCGGGCGGATCACCGTATTTTGCCCATCATCCGATACCAGCTTTGGCGGCATCGCTTTCATCTTGCCACCGTAGAACATATTCAGAAACAGTGTTTCAAGCATGTCGTCACGGTGATGACCGAGAGCAATCTTGTTCGCACCAATCTGCTGAGCAAATCCGTAAAGCGTTCCGCGACGCAGACGCGAACAGAGACCACAGGTTGTTTTACCTTCAGGGATAACCGACTTAACCACTGAATAGGTGTCTTTTTCGATGATATGGTATTCGATACCAAGACCATCGAGATAAGCTGGCAGTATCTCCTCCGGAAAACCAGGCTGCTTCTGGTCCATATTTACCGCAACCAGATCAAACTCAACCGGCGCACTCTTCTGCAGACTCATCAGAATTTCGAGCATGGTAAAAGAATCCTTACCACCCGACAGACAGACCATTACCCTGTCGCCCTGCTCAATCAGCTTATAAGCTTCGATCGCCTGCCCCATCTCACGGCGCAATCGCTTCTGCAGTTTGTTGAATCGAACCTTGCGTTTACGGTCTAACTCTTCGGTCTCTATGTTCAGTGTACTAGCGGTCATCTCGACTCCACGGAATTTTTCGCGCGCAAATTATACTCCATTGCTCTGCTATCTGCTTCCTCAGCGTTGACCACCGCACCCAGCCAACCGATATCATTGGCCGTGGCCGGACCGATGCGCACAAAATTCAGGTTTGGCGGTAATACCGCCCAGCCTGGTATCAACTGAATCCGCCCACCCATGACCTCGGCACGCGACTGGGGAAAGAGCGGCACCTGAACCGGATCAGCGTAGCCATTTGGCCACAGGGGTTCAGCCGTCTTCGGATCGTAAAAATCAACAGCACCCAGCGTGTGCAGAGCCTCATGCACCGCGACAAAGTTGTTAACCCCCTGAAGTTCTGCAGAGGCGAAACCATTAACCAGTCCAATACGCCCTTTCTGTAATCCGAGCGAGTGCTGATTACCACCCGGGGTATCGGGCTCATAAAAACTCATAAAGATGCGCAGCGTATTGTCATCTACCTCTGAGCGTTCATTAAACGCAACCCACAAACGCATTCTCACCCCCCCACAAGAAAGACTCGATAATACTGGGCTCCTGCGGCACCTCAGGCGGAAGATCATTCAGCACAGGCTGGATTTCGATCCGCACCGGCGATTTCAGCGGCAGATGATAGTTTCGGGCCTCCCGCTGAAAAAAGCGTTCAACATCCAAAAAATCGGCAGGGGTAATTTGATTGAGATAGGCCGAGGTAACTGCTGAATGGTCAGCGTTAACCGGGTAGATACGTAATACAACAGACTCAGTCCAGTCGACACGTATTGACTCACTCTGAAGCCGATAAACCAGAAAGATCAACAGCAACACCAGAATTACGACTTTTAATGTAATACGCAGCCGTTTTCGCATCCTTTAAACCACTTGCAGAGTCAACCAGACCAGCACAGCATAACGCGCCAGCTTCCCTACCAGTATAAGAAGAAAACTTACAGCCCAGTTAACCCGCAACCATCCGGCGATAAGACAGAGAGGGTCTCCAACAATTGGCATCCAGGCAAAGAGCAGCGCAAATACACCGTAGCTATCGATCAATCGCCGGGCTCGCTGGTGGCGATGATGCTTAAAGCTGATCAGCGGATAACGCTGCGAGATAATCCAGCCGATTGCAAAAGTAATCACTGAGCCAAGCACATTGCCAGCGGTAGCAACCAGCAGGATTAACAGCCAATTCTCAGGCAACTGATCTAACTGATATACCAGCAGGGCTTCTGAACCACCCGGCAACAGTGTCGATGAGATCAGAGCCGATGCAAACAGCGTCCAGAGGCTTTCAATCATGCAGGATTAAGCCCTGCACGAATACAGCGGAGAACTCCAAGATCGTAGGCACCTTCAAGTGCTTTATGAACCTGGCGAAGCGACGCACCCTGCTGAGCAAACTGATCAATGATGCAGGACTCAATCTGCTGCAGCTCTGATGACGGTAGTGAAACAACTTCTGCGACCGACAGAATTCCCTGCTGAATCCAGCCGGATAGTCGCTGATAAACCTGAGTTTCAGACAGATGCACACGTACTGCAATCTGCTCAGGCGCCATCCCAGCCTGAAAAAGCTGAAGAATCTCCTGTGACTGCAGATCTTCCGATTCAGCCTGCTCCTCAGCAAGAAACTCCTGTATCACACCAAGGAAAGCCTGCCCATATAACTCAAGCTTGCGATCACCTATCCCCGAGATGCGACGCATCTGAATCAGCGTTAGCGGTTTTCGCTCAACCATATCCATCAGTGTTGCATCATGGAAGATCACATAAGGCGGTACCGACTGCTCATCGGAAAGCCTCTTGCGACAGGCGCGTAACGCCTCCCAGAGCTTAAACTCCTCAGCAGCAAGTGCCATTGCTGGCTGTTTCTGACGACCAGTAGCAACCTTGGTACGCCTAACAACCTGCCGGTCCCGCCGCAGATCGATGCTCTCCTCACCTCGCAACAGTACACGACAGCGCTCAGCAAGATAGAGCCCACCGTAGCTATCCGAAGCAACCGACAGGTACCCCTTAGCAACCAACTGACGAAATACTGAGCGCCAGCCAGTACGATCCAGCTCCCTGCCTATCCCCCAGACAGAGAGACGATCATGACCGCGCTCGCGACTCTTGTCGTTAGCTTCACCCAGCAGAATATCGATGACTGTATTTACCCCAAACATCTGACCGCTACGGTAAACGGCAGACAGTGCCTTACGGGAAACGTCCGTACCATCCCAGACATCAACGGGGTCCAGACAGTTATCACAGTTACCACAAGGGGGGTGGTCAGACTCACCAAAATAGTTAAGCAGTGCCTGTCTGCGACAACTGGTGATTTCACAAAGACCCAGCAATGCTTCCAGTTTCTGTCGTTCTATCTGCTTCTGCGCATCCGCCGCCTGCCCCGATTCCAGCATCTGCCGTTGAAAAATCACATCCTGAAGACCATAAACCATCCAGGCGTTTGCCGGCCGTCCGTCTCGCCCAGCACGACCAGTTTCCTGATAGTAGGCCTCAACCGATTTGGGCAGATCCAGATGCGCAACAAACCGGACGTTCGGCTTATCAATTCCCATACCGAAGGCGATCGTCGCAACCATTATCACACCCTCTTCGGTCAGAAAGCGCTGCTGATTTGAATGTCGCAACTGCGGACTCAGACCCGCATGGTAAGGCAGAGCCAGCAGCCCCTTTTCGGACAGCCAGGCAGCCGTGTCCTCAACACGTTTACGCGACAGGCAGTAGACCACACCGGCATCATCAACATGTTCTGAACGAATAAAGGTCAGCAGCTGTTCTTTAGCCCGGTCCTTCTGACCGATACGATAGCGAATATTGGGACGATCAAACCCTTTGATATAGATATCAGCGTTAACGAGTGCGAGGCGTTCAACCATCTCCTGCCGGGTACGCGTATCAGCTGTAGCCGTCAGCGCGACTCTCGGCACACCGGGAAAATGCTCAGCCAGCTGACCAAGCTGCAGATATTCCGGCCGGAAATCGTGCCCCCACTGGGATACACAGTGCGCTTCATCAATCGCAAAAAGCGCCAGATTCACCCGGCGCAACAGGTTCAGCGTTCTGGGCTGAAGCAAGCGTTCCGGCGCGATATAGAGAAGATCAAGATCACCACTGACCAGTGCCTGCTCGGTTTGATTCAGCGCCTCACGCTCCAGAGATGAGTTCAGGCAACCCGCCCGGATTCCCAACTGGGACAGAGCTCTGACCTGATCCTGCATCAGCGCGATCAACGGCGAAATCACAATGCCAGTGCCATTACGCACCAATGCTGGTAGCTGGTAGCAAAGCGACTTACCACCACCGGTTGGCATGATAACCAGCGCGTCCCGACCATTTAACAGGCTATCTACAACCTGTTCCTGAGGATCTCGAAACTGGTCAAAGCCAAAGACATGAGTGAGGCATTCGCGCGCTTTATCTAACATGCCGCTATTATCGCGAAAGCCAAACAACAAGTCACTCGCATACCTGAGCCGTTTTTTAGGCTAAAATGCAGATCAACCTACTAATCACTGGAATCAATCCACAATGGCTAACAGCAGCGCATTTATCAGCGAAGCGGAACTGGACACACTTGAAGCCTTTCTCATCTCGTCACAGGTATCGGATACCGCTCTGGACCTGATCGGTACGCATGGCTACCTCTGTGCACTAAACATTGCTCCTGTCTCAACACCAACCGATGAGTGGATGTCACAGGTGTTTGATGGAGAGCCAGACTGGAGTGATAACGAACAGAAGCAACTAATCATAGCGTTGCTTAAAAAGCTCAACGCGACTATCAGCAACGACCTCTATGGCGATCAGGAGGTTCCACTGCCCTGTGAACTGACGCTGGACGTTGATGATGATGAGGAAGCCGACCTGTGCATCTGGGCTCAGGGTTTTATGGAGGGTGTTTTCCTCAACGAAGAAGCCTGGTTTGAACAGGACGAGGAGACCCTTGCAGGCCTGCTGCTACCTATTATGGTGGCCTCAGATCTGTTCGACGATAAAGAGATCAAGGATATTCGCCGCGACCGAGCGCTGGCTGAAGAGATGGCAGGGCAGATCCCTGAGGTATTAATCGATCTCTACCTGCACTTCCACTCACCTGAAAAATAGTTCTCAGAGAACAGGAATGACGAGCTGCTCGGTAGTAAACAGCAGCTCAAACTCCTGAGATATGGGATGGTCAAGCACCTCCCGCTGTATCTCTGCTTTCATACCAGGCTTGTGATGCATCAGACAGATCTTGCCCGGCCTCTCCAGCTTTAACAGATCCTTGTATAGCGCGCCCAATGTGTAATGCCCTGATACAGCCGCCATTTCGGCTTTGACTTGAGGGTAGGACAACTCAACCAAGAGCTGATCAACACCGCCCAACGCATTGATACGCTCCCATAGCTGATCAGTCGCAGCCGTATCTCCGCAAAAGCACACAGATCCCTGTGCCGTATCGAGAATATAGGCATAACTTGGAACAGTATGAGACAGCGGAACCGCTTCTACACTAACGCCTTCGTAAAGAACTTCAGACTGATTGGCAGTCAAGCTTCGATATTCGATAAGCGGTCGATCCTTGGTGGGCAACTGGCTGAAATCAGGCCAGAGCTCCCAGTTAAACAGATGTTGCTGCAGCACCTGCAACACCTCATCTGGAGCGATAACCTGAATGGATTCCTGTCGTTGACCAATAACAGTCGCCAGCATCAGAGCAAAACCTGAAATGTGATCCAGATGCGCATGGGTCAGTAACAGTCGGTCAATCTTGCACATCTCATCAATACTGAGACGAGAGACGCCGGTCCCACCATCAAGCAGCGTATGCTCATCAAGCAGAAAACTCGTTGTATGAAGGCCATCAGCAATACCGCCACTGGCTCCAAGCACCCTTAACTGACCCATTACCCATCACACCAAGCAGACAAACTCCGTCAGGAGTCAAAAAAAAGATTTAAAACGCGACACCATCCACCACGACAAGACAGCCTATTAGACGGTGTTTGAGTCCACATCCGCAAAACGACATAAGCCGTAAAAGTGAACTATATAGAAAGAGACTCAACTCTCGTTTACAGATGCCCGAATCAGTAACTTACGCGAACCGCACCGTTACTGGTCAGCACACGTACACGATCACCCGGCTGGAAGAACATATTATTCTGCACCGCCTGCACAACAGAGATGACCTGACCATTTTCCAGGCGCAGTGTTAGCTCCTGACCCTGTTCCCGTGTTGCTGACTCTTCTAGAGCCTGACCAGCAATACCGCCAGCAACAGCACCCAGAACCGTTGCAATACTGGCCCCTTTACCACCACCGATGGTAGATCCGGCAAGTCCGCCGACGACTGCACCGGCACCCGCACCCACAACACCATCCGTGCGACCATCGATAATAACCGGAACAGCCGATTCAACCACTGCGTATTGAACGCGCTGAACCTGACGGGCA
>JBFEXW010000126.1:0-6307 GCA_041562495.1 Marinobacterium sp.
CAGCATTCACACTATGGAAACCTGAAGCATTCAAAGTCACAGCCGGTCAGAAACATATTCACGGCTACAACAAGACAGTCGGTTCCCGGCGCTGTTCGTGCGATGTCTGCGGTGGCGGTCTGTTTACCGATCATCCGGATATGGGACTGATCGACATCTCTGCATCACTTATCTCAGGCCTGACATTCACACCTCAGTTTCATGTTAATTATCAGGAGCACCTTTTATCTGTTCCTGACGGATTGCCAAAGTTTAAAGATCTGCCTGCTGAGGCCGGTGGATCCGGAGACCTTCTGCCCGAATAAACGTCCGAGCCAATTAAACTTAATTTCAAAGAGCGTCGCCGCATGAAACAACTATTCCCTGATCAGCAACCCGGCATTTGCTACCTGACAGAATGAGGAACAGAAACGGAGATCATGTATCGCCACGGATTTGATTTCCCCGAATTCGCCGCCCTTATGCTGCTTGACGATGACTCTGGCAAACAGAAACTGATCAGCATGTTTCAGGACTATCTGTAGGTGGCTGAGCGTCAGAGCTGGATTCCACTGCGTGGTGGACTGGATTACCGTGGAAGTCGGGACTGGATGATAAAGCTGGGGGTCAATGCGGATCAGTTTGAGTCTGTTCAGCAGAGGTGTATCGACTTCCTTCATGAAGTGCCCAGACCCTTCGAGTCAAGCATCGACAAGATCGAATACGTCGGCATTGTAGGCCCACGTGGTGAAGCCTACCAACTCAATGAAACGATCACCCCGGAAACCGCGGAGGAGTACCACTGAACGGAGCAATTGAAAGAGTCGATGCTGAGGCGGGTATCGACAAGCCGGACTTTTATGGAATCAACTATTCACACCCGGATGCTTTTGAACCCGTACTGGAGGTCGGCGACTGATTTAAACGAGTGCGCGCTATCCGCCCTAAGGCAACCAGCATGGAAAGGGCGCGCTCTGTAAGCTAAACCATCTAGAAGAGGGAAACCCAGTAGAACTGGCTGATAAAATGGCCAACCTGGCAAAATGTTATTCCCATATCGCCATTAGGAGAGGGGGTTCCAGAACTTGGGATAAACATCTGGATCTGCTCGCCTCCGCTATCATAACCCGTTAATTTATGTCGGCTATTTTCCACCGACATATTGGCACAGCAGACGGACTAGAATTGCTGTGCGATAGCCGAAACCACAATACCAACCGAGGTTGCAAGGGTCCAGGTAAGAGCTGAACTCGTACTGACCGCATCATCATCGTTCCATGCATAACGCTTGCGTTCAATGTTAATCAAGTGCTGTTTCTGTTCGTTTTCCGGCTGATGGTCCATAGCGCTCTGATTACCTTTCATTACCTTTAATCACATTAATCATTTATTTTTATACTAGATAGGAATAACAACAATACAAAACAAATAATCTTTAATCAAAGCATTTGAATCGTTATGAAATTGCACAATATAAAAAATTGGATTCCGCCCCACTCTATTACTATCTTTCAATTAGGCACCTGGGAATTAATCCCGCATGTTCCTTAGATGGATCGATAAATGTTTACCGCAATAACAAAGACAATAGCCGTACTGCACAGCCGCTAATTTAAATGGCCCTGTTGGGGGCATCAGGAGGAGTGATGAGTTCATCCATTCGGACCCGGTTTAATATACTGAGTATCGTTCTTGCAGCAATCGTCCTTATAGGAACCGGTCTCATCCTGCTCAAAAGTAGTGACACTCACTCCTCCGCCCAGCATCTCGCGGATACAAACCTACCTATTCTAAATGATGCTCATGAGCTGAAACTGGCGGTGGTGCAGGTTCAGCAGTGGCTGAGTGATATCAGCGCAACGCGCGGGCAGGACGGCTTGAACGATGGCTTTGATGAAGCGGAAGCGAATGCAAAGCAGTTCCGCAGCCTCATAGCAGCACTTATCGAACGCGCCCCCGAACAACGCACCTATTTTGAAAGCATGTTGCCGCTGTTCGATAACTACTATGAGTCTGGTAAGGAGATGGCTCAAGCTTACATTGATCAGGGTCCTGCTGCCGGAAACAAAATGATGTCGCAGTTTGACGAAGCAGCCGCGGCAATCAGTGCAACGGTTGATCAGTTTCTCGATGAACGTATCTCTGCAAGTCACGAGTCTGCATTACACGAGATGAATCAAGTCAGCTCCGTGATGCTGGTAACCGTTATTCAGGCAATAATTGTTCTTTGCGGTGTTGCGTTTGTTTACTGGACTATCAGAAACGGACTCAATCAGTTGCCCTTCGTCACTTACGAACTTCAAAAAATAGCTGAGGGTGACCTGAGTTCCACGGCAACAGCCAAAAGCGATGATGAGTTCGGAGAGATCATGGATGCCGTGGTGAAGATGCGCACCAAACTCACCTTCACCGTACAGCGGATCTCAGATATGACCATATCTCTGTCGACGGCGTCAGAAGAGATCTCTTCGGTCAGCCAGGAGTCTGAACGAAATATCATCACTCAGGGTGAGGATATAGAACATATCGAGAATGCAATCAAAGAGCTTACAGACAGCGTCAGCATGATAACCCGCAGGATTGAGGAGAGCAGTGCTGCGAGTCAGGATGCAGACGAACGTACTCGAAGCGGGCAGTCCGATCTGGAAAATGCAAACTCATCAATGCACCAGTTGGTAAGCAATATAGAAAAGGCAAATGAGATGGTTAAGCGCCAGGCTGAAAATAGTGCGGCGGTCAGCTCAGTTCTTGACGTAATTCGTACCATTGCCGGCCAGACCAACCTGCTCGCACTGAATGCTGCTATTGAAGCGGCCCGCGCAGGTGATCATGGCCGGGGGTTTGCTGTGGTTGCTAATGAAGTGCGCGTTCTGGCAACACGTACTCACGAATCTACCGAGGAGATCGAAGCGATCATCTCGCAACTGCAATCTGCTTCCGAGCAGGCGGTCAGCCTGATGGACCAGAGTCGTTCAGAGGCGCTGAAGGCTGCGCAAGGCGTTGATCAGTCAGACTCCACCTTTAGTCAAATTCACGAGATGGTTAACCAGATCAGTTATCAAAGTCAGGACATAGCTGCTTCAGCCCATCAGCAGGCGCAGATGGCACACACCGTTCAGCAGAGAACACAGCATATTCGACACTCAGCTCAGGCTTCAATCCAGTCATCTGCCGAAACGGCAGAAGCCAACCAGAATCTTGCCAGGATGGCATCTGAGCTTCAGGTGGTAATGAATCAATTTAAGTTAAAAGCTTAAAAACATCCGGCCGGAGGAGAAGCTCCCCTGGCCATTCGGTCTGTCAGTCTTCAGCAACCAGCCGGAAGCTGTCGTGGCAGGCTACGCAATTCTCTGTCACCTTGCCAATCGCTGCAAATACCGCAGGATAGTCACCGGTGATTTCCATATCTCTTAGCGCCAGTACAAGATCGCCCGATAACTGATGCATCTGCTGGCCCAACTGCATCATCTGTTGCGGCATATACTGCTGTTCTACCGCCTGCCCTGCAGTTCCATGCCGATGAGCATACCCAAGACCACGTTCTATAACATCAGCCGCCTTTTCATACTCCCCTTTGGCAACCAGACTACTCATCTGATTAAGTGAACGTAGATGCTCACGCATATTACCCAGTGTGTTTTCATAAACCTCACGGGGATAAACCACTTCAATTCGATTAGCACCCGACATTATCGGCGCATGATCCTTCTCTCCCATCATCTGATGGTGCATTCCCTGCATCGCCATATGATCATGGCTGATCTCGTCGGCCACAGAAAAGGCAGACAAAAACAGTGAAGAAAGCAACACTGCTGACTTTTTCATCGGTAGATCCTTTTTGTTTGACTGATGTCGTTTAAAACAACTGTCTGATTCAGATCGCATTTAGTTTCAAAAATCTTTAGGCTAGGGAACCTAGATGAAATTGCGCGCAGCCAAAGAGATTTATCTATGCTTTCCAAAGGTCGGCTTATCACCCTAGGCACACTTGCCCTTACACTCATCATCTCGGGTTACCTTTATTACGACTTTACCAAAGAGGTGGATGGAAAAACATTCAGAGAGTGGCACAGTCTGAGATCTGCCGCATTTAAGAAGGTCCGCGCAGAATTACGGCCAATGACTGATATGACCAAAGGCGATGTTAAGTTCTCACAGGAGGTGGTCAGAAAGCAGTCTGTTCTGTTAAATGATGCGGCCAAAGCTCTGCCAAATCTGCTCAGCCATAACGCGCCATCCGGGGATGCCAGTGCGGCCATCTGGAAATCGGATTCAGATTTTAAACTGCGCCTTAAGGCATTCATCGCTAAAACGACAGATCTGGCACAGTCGCCCCCAAAATCTCTTGATCAGCTAACAACACAGATCGAAGCGCTACAAACAGACTGTACAAACTGTCATAAGCGTTTCAAAGATTGATAAACGGATTAGACGTGTTGCTTCATGCTGAACAACGCCTTCAGCAAGTCAGTTACCTTAAACGGTTTAGCGATCACTGCATTTGCGCCAGCGTCGATCATCCGGTCAAGCTCATTGCCGATGGTCGCAGCCGATACGGCGATAACGGGACCGGTGAACCCATCTTTTCTGAGCATTTTGGCGACTTCGTAGCCATCCATCTCCGGCATCATAATATCGGTCAGGACCAGATCAAATGGTTTGTCTTTAAAGAGGTCCACACCCTGTTTTCCATTCTCAGCTGTCTCAACGATTGCGCCATGTTTTTCAAGCATCGCGCGGGTGACTTTTACAATCGTAGGATTATCTTCTATGACCAGAACGCGCATACTCTGTAACGGATCGCTATTAAGATCTGCTTCAATGATCGGGTCAGAGTCCTGGTCTATCACTTTCGCTACAAACCTGTAGTTAAAGATACTGCCACCTTCATCTCGAGGGGTATAGTAAACATCTCCCTTCTGCATACGAGCCAGATCCCGGCTGACACTCAGCCCAATCCCGGTTCCAGGAGCGTTAGTGATACCGCGTTCAAACGCTTCAAACGCGCGCTCTCGATACTCTTCGGAGACTCCTACCCCGTCATCAATAACCCTGATCTCTACCTCTCGATGCCTCTCGTCAATTTCATGACAAAGAACCTCAACCCAAAGGTTTTCAGCCTGAGAGTGCAGCACAGCATTTTTAATCAGGTTTGATACAACCTGACGCAGTATTTTGCCATTGACCTCAAGCTTAAGCTCATCACAGCCAACTTCATCGAAATGTGGTCGAATATGGTAACGCTTAAACTTGTCACCGAGCGACTGAATGACCGAACGGACCGACTTAACGATATCAACCGGCTCGCCCTCCTTAACCTGGAGCGCGTTCGGATTAGCTACTGCTTTAAGATCGTCCATCACCGAAAGCAGATGCGTAGCGTTATCTTTCAACAGACTGACTAGGCGATCCTGAGAGTACTCTTCATGATTCTCCAGTAGCATCGCAATGGATGCGGCAGGCGTTCTCATCTCATGTGCAATGACAGCGAACATCTTCGCTTCATAAGCTTTCAAAGTACGTACTTCACCCAACGCGGTATTTATCTGATCGCGTTGTAATATGATCTCAGTGATATCGGTTCGCAGTGCGATATAACGTACAACTTTCCCTGATTCGTCAGTAATCGGCACAATGGTTGTACGTAACCAGTACTTCTCACCCGATTTTTTACGGTTACACACCTCACCATGCCAGACTTTTTTCTGTGCAACGGTACGATACATCTCTGTCCAGAAAGATACCGGGTGATAGCCTGAATTCAAAATACGGTGATTCTTACCGATCAGCTCCTCTCTCGAGTATCCACTGATACTGCAGAACATATCGTTTACATCGAGGATCGTTCCCTTCGTATCGGTTTCAGCGAATATGGTGTGATTATTCAGCGCAAACTCATGCTCGTTGAGTCGTGCTAACGCTTTCTCAATTTTCCTAACGAAGGGTTTAATAATCCAGAAGTAGAGCACGGGCAATGAAACTAACGATAAGAGCAAAGCATCAAGCGCAGCGGTCAAGGCAGTGCTATCGTGGATACCCATAAGGTGCAGAAATACCATTACAACAAACTCTACCAGACAGATAGCCAGTAGAATTTTGAAACTGAGCGCTGCACTGCGTCCTGATTTACGATACATATCCTGCTTCGCCTGCATGACTACTACACCTATGAAATCAAACGAAACGGCTCATCCCTCACCATTAAGATTGATCTTAGCCGTAGATTCAGTTTTTGTCTCAGCGATTGACCTTAAAATGCTTCATAATAAATCCGTCCGACAGCTTAGTTTTAAAGAGGAGTCGCTCTTATGCCATACAAGGAACTAAC
>JBFEXW010000127.1:0-6297 GCA_041562495.1 Marinobacterium sp.
CTAAATTCAACGTAGAGGTGGTTGATCCTCAGGGTGAAGCTTTCAATCCTGAACACCATCAGGCGATGTCGATGGTTGAAGCGGAAGGTGCTGAGCCAAACACAGTTATAGCGGTTATGCAGAAGGGTTATCTGCTGAATGGCCGCCTGATTCGCCCGGCGATGGTGATGGTCGCAAAAGGTTAATCAGGGTACTTGAAATAGCGAAACGCATACCCACATAAGGGTTAAGGTAAACATATTTGAGCGGGTGGCCGAGGCCGCCGCATCCTAGATTGGAGAAAAACATGGGTAAGATTATCGGTATTGACCTGGGTACGACTAACTCCTGTGTAGCCGTACTGGAAGGTGATAAAACTAAGGTTATCGAAAACGCTGAAGGCGACCGCACAACGCCGTCGATCATCGCGTACACAAACGACGGTGAAACACTGGTAGGTCAGTCTGCTAAACGTCAGGCGGTAACTAACCCGGATAACACTCTCTTTGCTATCAAGCGTCTGATCGGTCGTCGTTTTGAAGATGGCGTCGTTCAGAAAGATATCAAAATGGTGCCGTACAAGATCGCTAAAGCGGATAACGGCGATGCCTGGGTTGAGGTTAAAGGCCAGAAGATGGCTCCACCTCAGATCTCTGCAGAAGTTCTGAAAAAGATGAAGAAAACTGCAGAAGACTATCTGGGTGAGCCAGTAACTGAAGCGGTTGTTACTGTTCCTGCATACTTCAATGACTCTCAGCGTCAGGCAACTAAAGATGCCGGTAAGATCGCAGGTCTGGAAGTTAAGCGTATCATCAACGAACCAACTGCAGCTGCGCTGGCTTACGGTCTGGATAAAGGTGCTGGCGACCGCACTATCGCTGTATATGACTTGGGTGGTGGTACTTTCGATATCTCAATCATCGAAATTGCTGACGTTGATGGCGAACACCAGTTTGAAGTACTGGCGACCAACGGTGATACCTTCCTCGGTGGCGAAGACTTTGACCTGGCGGTAATCAACTATCTGGCCGATGCATTCAAGAAAGAGTCTGGTATTGATCTGCACAACGATCCTCTGGCGCTGCAGCGTCTGAAAGAAGCTGCAGAAAAAGCAAAAGTTGAACTATCGACTGCTCAGTCAACCGACGTAAACCTGCCGTACATTACGGCTGATGCGACGGGTCCTAAGCACCTGAACGTTAAACTGAGCCGCTCTAAGCTGGAATCACTGGTTGAAGACCTGGTTCAGCGTTCACTTGAGCCTTGCCGTATCGCGCTTCAGGATGCAGGCCTTTCAGCCTCTGAAATTAATGATGTGATTCTGGTTGGTGGTCAGACTCGTATGCCAATGGTTCAGCAGAATGTTGCTGAGTTCTTTGGTAAAGAGCCTCGTAAGGATGTGAACCCGGATGAAGCCGTTGCGATGGGTGCTGCAATTCAGGGTGCGGTTCTTTCAGGTGATGTGAAAGACGTACTGCTGCTCGATGTAACACCTCTGACTCTGGGTATCGAAACTATGGGTGGTGTTGCGACAGCGCTGATCGACAAAAACACGACTATCCCAACACGTAAATCGCAGGTGTTCTCTACCGCAGATGATAATCAGTCAGCTGTAACGATTCATGTTGTACAGGGTGAGCGTAAGCAGGCTGCGCAGAACAAGTCGCTGGGTCGTTTCGATCTGGCAGACATTCCACCAGCGCCACGCGGTATTCCACAGATCGAAGTAACCTTCGATATCGATGCCAACGGTATCTTGAACGTATCTGCGAAGGATAAGGCCACCGGTAAAGAGCAGTCGATCGTTATCAAGGCATCTTCTGGACTGAGCGATGAAGAGGTCGAGAAGATGGTTCAGGATGCAGAAGCGCATGCTGACGAAGACAAAAAGTTTGAAGAGCTGACCGCTGTCCGTAATCAGGGTGATGCAATGGTTCATACCGCTCAGAAAACGATGAAAGACGCTGGCGATAAAGCGACTGACGAAGAGAAAGCAAAAGTCGAAACGGCTATCACTGAACTTGAAGAGGTTCTGAAAGGTAGCGACAAGGAAGCGATTGAGTCTAAGACCGAAGCGCTGACAGAAGCTGTCTCTGCTGTCGCGCAGAAGATGTACGCAGAAGCAGCTCAGCAGGAGCAGGCTGCAGCAGGCGGCGAAGAAGCTGCCCGCGATGCTGGTGATGACGTAGTTGATGCTGAATTCGAAGAAGTCAAAGACGACAAGAAGTAAGCGTTAACTGAGATAAAAAGTCTCACCATACAACGCGGGGGCCGGGGCTCCCGCGTTGTCACATTCAAGCCAGTGAAAATTTAACCGAAACCGGACCGATACGGATTATGGAAAAGCAGGATTATTACGAGCTGTTGGGCGTTGCAAGAGATGCGTCTGATCGCGATATTAAGAAGGCCTATCGTCGTCTGGCAATGAAGTACCATCCGGACCGTAATCCGGATGACAAGGAAGCGGAGCTGAAGTTCAAAGAGATCAGCGAAGCTTATGAAGTACTCTCAGATGCTCAGAAAAAGGCTGCTTATGATCAGTACGGCCATGCTGGACTGGATGGTCAGGGCGGCTTCGGGGGTGGTGGTTTTGAAGGTGGATTTTCCGATATCTTTGGTGATGTGTTCGGTGATATTTTCGGTGGAGGCGGTGGCGGTCGTCGCCGCTCAAACGTACGCCGTGGTGCGGATCTGCGCTACAACCTTGAGCTCTCTTTGGAAGAGGCGGTTCGCGGTTGTGATAAAACCCTTAAAGTACCGACCTATGTAGCCTGTGAAACCTGTGATGGTTCTGGTGCAAAACCGGGAACCAGCGCGAAAACCTGTGGCACCTGTGGTGGTGTAGGTCAGGTTCGTATGCAGCAGGGCTTCTTCTCGGTGCAGCAGACCTGTCCAACCTGTCGTGGCGAAGGTAAGGTGATTACCGATCCTTGCGGTAGCTGTCATGGCCAGGGACGTGTCGAGAAGACGAAAACGCTTCAGGTTAAGATACCGGCAGGCGTTGATACGGGCGACCGTATTCGTCTGGCGGGCGAGGGTGAAGCGGGAAGTCATGGTGGACCTGCTGGTGACCTCTATGTACAGGTCAGTGTGCGTAAACACCCGATATTTGAGCGTGATGGGCAGCATCTATACTGTGAAGTGCCGATCAGTTTCGTTGATGCAGCACTGGGTGGCGAACTGGATGTGCCGACGCTTGAAGGTCGCGTTAAGCTGAAGATCCCTGCTGAAACTCAGACCGGTAAGATGTTCCGTCTGCGTGGTAAGGGGATCAAACCTGTACGCGGTGGTTCGTTGGGTGATCTGATGGTGAAAGTGGTCGTTGAAACGCCTGTTAAGCTGAATGGCCGTCAGAAAGAGTTGCTGAAAGAGTTCCAGGATGCGACTGAAGAGCAGCATAAACATGGCCCTAAAAAACACGGCTTCTTTGATAGTGTGAAGAAGTTCTTTGAAGATATGACCTGAGGTCAGTATGGATCAGCAAGCGGTAGATGAAATCTGGCATGCCCTTCAGAGCGAAGCACGTTCTGAAGTGATGCGCGAACCACTACTCAGCAGTTTCTATCATGCGACGATTATCAGTCACAAGACGATGCGTGGCGCGCTCTCCTATCTGCTGGCAGAGAAGCTGGCAGATGATGTGGTTCCTGCTGTCGCAATGCGAGAAATTATTGAACTGGCTTATGAGGCAGAACCGCGGCTGATTGGTTGTGCCTGTGCTGACCTGCTTGCAGTCTATACACGCGATGCTGCGGTCAATGATTACAGCACAGTGCTCCTTTATCTGAAGGGGTTTCATGCACTGCAGGCCTACCGCGTCGCCAGTCATATGTGGATCAATGGACGTAAAGCGCTGGCAAAATATATCCAGAGTCGTATGAGTTCGGTATTCCAGGTTGATATACACCCTGCAGCCCAGATCGGTCGCGGCGTGATGTTTGACCATGCAACGGGCATCGTCGTTGGCGAAACCTGCGTTATTGAAAACGATGTGTCGATCCTACAGTCAGTGACGCTGGGTGGTACAGGCAAAGAGTCGGGTGACCGGCATCCTAAAATTCGTGCTGGTGTTTTGATCGGTGCGGGCGCCAAGATTCTGGGTAATATTGAAGTGGGTGAGGGTGCTAAGGTTGGTGCGGGTAGTGTCGTACTGGAGGCTGTAGCGCCACATACTACAGTCGCTGGTGTTCCTGCTCGCGTTGTCGCCTGCACACAGAGTCAGATGCCGGCACTGGATATGGATCAGGGTCTGAGTGAAGCCTGAGATTAACAGATAGGAACCAAGAATAATGACACGTATTGCAGTTACAGGTGCCGCAGGGCGCATGGGTAAAACCCTGATTGAAGCGGTTAATCAGGCTGATGGAGTGAGTCTGACCGCAGCGATCGTGGAACCTGGCAGTACGCTTGCAGGTGCAGATGCGGGTGAGCTAGCGGGACAGGGTAAGCTGGGAGTGGCATTAAGTGATTCACTTGAAGCTGTACTGGATGATTTCGATGTGCTGATCGACTTTACTGCGCCTGAAGTAACCCGTGCCAATATCAAGACCTGTGTTGCTGCGGGTAAAAAGATGGTTATTGGCACCACCGGTCTGACAGAGGAGCAGAAAGCTGAACTGACGGCTGCGGGTGAAACAATTGCGATCATGTTTGCGCCCAATATGTCTGTCGGCGTAAACCTCTGCTTTAAACTCCTGGAGGTTGCTGCCAAAGCCTTGGGTGATGATGGTGGCTACGACATTGAAGTGATCGAAGCACACCATCGCCATAAAGTGGACGCGCCTTCCGGTACTGCACTGCGTATGGGAGAGGTTGTCGCAGAAGCTCTGGGTCGTGATCTCAAAGAGTGTGCGGTTTATGGTCGTGAAGGTCAGACAGGCGCGCGCCCGGCTAAAGAGATCGGTTTTGAAACCATTCGTGCCGGTGATGTTGTCGGTGATCACACCGTACTATTCGCTACTGAGGGTGAGCGTATTGAGATCACGCATAAGGCTTCAAGCCGGATGACCTTCGCCAAGGGGGCTGTTCGAGCGGCCAGTTGGTTGAATTCCAAAGAGTTTGGCATTTTTGATATGCAAGATGTGTTAAATCTGCGGTAGAATAGTTTTCTGTTGTTGTTCCTTTATTAGCCCGCCTCGGTTTTCCGTATGGCGGGTTTATTTTTTCTGCGCCAGAAGTAAAAAAAACCGACACTATGGTCGGCTTTCATCTTCTGCTTATTGATCAGGCTACCCCGGTTGGCGTCTCTTCGGGCTTTGTATGCTGCCGGCGCCCTTTTCCTTTTCATCTTCAGATGAGTCAGTCAGTACCTCGGCGATACTGGAGCGTGACAGCTCACCTTGAAGTTGTCCCGCGTCATCAAGTACCGGAAGCGGATAGTCGGATTCAAGTGTCTCAGGGATCACGGTTTCGAGTACGGCGTCCGTTAAGATGGTTGAAACCTCTTCATAAACCTCTTCAGTAAATGGCTGGTCAGCACCTTCAGTATAGGCGTTTTCCAGTGATTCCTGAGTTACCAGCCCCTGGTAGCCTTCATCATTTACGATGTAACCGTAGTCGTGAGGCTGTCTGCGCATCTGCTCCAGCGCTTCGCCGATGGTTTCTGCGGTAATACGCCAGACGGGTGGCTTCATTACGGTTTCAACCGTGAGGGCACGAGCGCGGTTCACATCTTTAACAAAGGCCTCTACGTAATCATCGGCAGGGTGAAGCAGGATCTCCTCCGGTGTGCCCTGTTGCACCATCTCGCCATCTTTGAGGATGGCAATTCGGTCGCCAAGGCGCAGGGCTTCATCCAGGTCGTGGGTGATGAAGATAATGGTTTTCTGGAGCTTCTCCTGCAGTTCAATCAACTGGTCCTGCATTTCGCTACGGATCAACGGGTCCAATGCTGAGAAGGCTTCATCCATCAGTAGAATTTCAGCATCTGTGCAGAGTGCCCGGGCAAGACCAACACGCTGCTGCTGACCACCGGAAAGCTGATTTGGATATTGCTCTTCATACCCTTTGAGTCCGACCGTTTCTAGCCATTCTCTGGCTTTCTTCAGTCGTTCATTACGATCAACGCCCTGAACTTTAAGTCCATAGGCGACATTTTCCAGAACTGAATAGTGCGGCATCAGCCCGAAACGCTGGAATACCATTGACATCTTATGGCGTCGAAAGTTCTGCAGCTCCTTGGAGCTGAGTTTCATCACATCAGTGCCTTCAACGATGATTTCGCCGGCGGTCGGGTCAATCAGTCTGTTGAAGTGGCGGATCAGGGTGGATTTTCCGGAGCCGGACAGCCCCATAATCACGAAGATCTCTCCGCGCTTA
>JBFEXW010000128.1:0-6286 GCA_041562495.1 Marinobacterium sp.
CCAGGAAGATCTATTTCCGGGTCTTCCGGCGCTTTTGATTGAACTCGCTGTCGGCGAAGGTGGGCTGGTGATCCAGTTGCAAACCCGAACAGGAGCGAGTCGCAGATTCTCTCAGGCTAAAGGACTTATTCGCAACTATCCTAGCTATTGACGATTCCCTTTCAGAATTGATCAGCCATTTCTCTAGGCAGTCTTTGATTAAGCCAATACTTGCAGCCTGATCTGCTGCTTTTGCTTGAGACAACGTTACAGCAGGTTGGTTTTGTCCTGTTTTAGCTGTCTAGAACCACCTTTTTAGCAGGTTTAGAGGATTGACCCTGTGCTCTCAGCATCTGATCCACGCGCACAGCGTTGGCCAGTGCGAACAGCATCGCCAGTTGCCATCATTTTTCTTCAGGCCACTTTCCTCAGGCCACGATAGCGCGCTTTCACACAACCGAACGGGCTCTTAATAATGCGCAACGGGCGCTCGACTTTTACTCGAGCACTGGCTTTCAGGTAGTCGGTGCGGATTCGAACCTTGTTGATGCGAAGATGCTTTTTCAGAGCCTTCAGCTTCCCTGGTTCTCTGCGATATGCCAGTCAGCCTGAACATGTTGCAGCTTAACCCTCTTTTAAGTCCCTGTGAGTCTTTTTTGCTATCACTACACCTAGTCTTACAGGGCGCTAGAAAATTGCTCTCTTTGGCTTGTAGAAGGTCTGTTCTGCACTCTTGGCTTAAAGGGTTGTCTATCCGCCGATTACAATTGCTTTTTTGCTTCCAGTTACTGTAAATGAAAATTTACAGCAGTCTATTTGGATATCTATAACTATTTGGAATTGTTCGTTTTTTGAACAGTTTTTCGATGGGAGTCTGTCTTCTCTATGGAAAGTTGCTGCCTTCGAAATTAGCTCAAAATTTTCCTGTTTTTTAATCATTCGCGGCTTGAATTTTGTAAGATTTCGTGAAATTCGTCCCATTTGAAACCGCAAATGACAGGTTAGGGAATTTTTTTCTAAAAAATCAGTCACAAGAGTTGACAGAAAAAATGAGCAAGGTAATATCTGCGCCCATCCTAACGGAGGGATGGCTGAGTGGTCGAAAGCACCGGTCTTGAAAACCGACGAGTCGAGAGGCTCCCAGGGTTCGAATCCCTGTCCCTCCGCCATTAGGATGTTTTAGGGTTATTCCTCGATAGCTCAGTTGGTAGAGCAGTAGACTGTTAATCTATTGGTCGCTGGTTCGAGTCCAGCTCGAGGAGCCAAACCCGAGATCGGTGAGGGTCGTTAGCTCAGTTGGTAGAGCAGTTGGCTTTTAACCAATTGGTCATAGGTTCGAGTCCTATACGACCCACCATTTTTCCTCTTTTCAATTGGTCTTATTGATAGCGTATCTGGTCGATTTCGTACCAGAGCTCGCGTCCGTCTGGCGTTTTTATTTCGATTTCGTCACCAACCTCTTTTTTTAGTAGCTGGCGAGCCAGAGGCGCGTCAACGCTGATATAGCCCTTTTTCGGATCGATCTCATCGGCGCCGACTATGCGATACTCTTTTCTCTGAGCTTGTTCATCGAGAAGAGTTACCCAGGCTCCGAAATAGATGCGGCTCTGATCTGCAGGCAGATCTTCAACAACATTGATACCATCAAGCCGTTTAGATAGGTACCTGACGCGCCGGTCTATCTCGCGTAGCTCTTTTTTGCGATAGATATACTCGGCGTTCTCTGACCGATCACCCTCGGCAGCCGCTTCACTGAGCGCCTGAGTCACCTCTGGACGCTTAACCTTCCATAGATACTTCAACTCTTCAATCAGTCGTGTATAGCCTTCAGTGGTGATATAGGCTGAGCTTTTGGGAGCAGGTGGACGCCATCTACCCATAAAAAATTCCTTAAGATTTAATGGATTCGGCCGATTATAAAACAAAGTTTTTGGCGTGGTTTAGGTTGTTAACGGTTAAATGATTAACGAAGTAGTGGAAACGCGATTAGAGCGTTGTCAGGCGGGCTTGCCTCAGGCTGTCCAGTCGTCTGATGGTGCGCATTTTCGCATGCTGCTGAGCCTTATCTCGTCAAACCAGGCTTATGAATACAATGCTTCTCAGCCGGTCTCTGAGGGCTTTGAAATTCCTCAGACAGCTTCGCGACTCAAGTATCCTGAAGTTGATCAGCTTTATACAGGTGAGGTGGTAGGGCGGATGAGCAGTGCGTTCAATCAGGGCGCTCAGGGAGATTTTGCCTATGCCTGCTCGTGGATTGATGCTCAGGCTAATATGCCTGTCGGTCAGAATGCGCTGGGTGACTCGTTGGCGCGTATGGCGCTGCAGCTTAATGGCAAGTTGATGACCGCTGAAGTGGAGCAGGCGCGCTCAGCGCTGAGTGCGCACGCTTAAGAACGATTCTCAAAACCAGCGATAGCGTTTTAACACCCAGAGCAGCAGTAGGCTGATGCCGATCAGTCCAAAGGTAAAGAAGCCGAACGCATAGGGTGCTTCTGCTCCTGGGATTCCGGCGAGATTCACCCCCATTAGCCCGGTAAGAAACCCTAGCGGCAGAAATATTCCAGAGATGATCGCCAGCAGGTAGAGACGGTTGTTGAGCTGTTCAGATAGTTGTGAGAGCAGATCGTCCTGTTCTGAGATGGCGCGTTCCCTCATCATCTCCAGATCCTCAATATGACGTGTCAGGCTGTCGTTGATCTCCCTGATCTCCAGCTTTTCCGTGTGGCTCAGTAACTCTATCCTGTCAGACTGAAGTGCATTCAGTGCGTCTCTCTGAGGACCGAGGTAGCGTTTCAGCCGGCTGAAGCTGTAACGGAGATTGTTTAGCTCTTCGCGAATAGCGCCGCGATTAAGGTTGTTCAGTGAGTGATCTTCGAGAATCTCCAGTTGTCCGTCCAGATCAATAACCTGCTCGCCAATGCGTTCTGTGAGGCCTGACAGAAGCTCGATAAAAAGCTCGTTCAGCGAACCGGGGCCTTCTGACGATTCCAGACGTTTACTCAGCATGCTGACAGACTGAAGTTTACGCTTACGACAACTGATAATACGGTCTGGCTGGAGAAACAGGCGGATAGATACCATATCTTCCGGCGCGGCGTTAGCATTGAGATTAACGCCTCGGAATGCGGCAAAAAGACTCTGATTGTCATGGCTGAAAACGCGCGGTCGGGTATTTTCTGCAATCAGTGCTTCTACATGGATGTTACTGAGCCCGGACTGGCGTTCAAGCCAGATGTGAGTTCCTGGAGCGGTATAGTCGAGATGAACCCATAACTGGCCCTGTGAGGGTTCCCAGTTGGATAGCTCTTCGATACTTAGCTTTCGCGCGCCGCGATTCCCATCAAGGAGAAGAGCGTGTATCAGCGCACCATTTGTTAGTGAGTTGTCCAGATTATCTTTTCCTCGGTTCCTTTATCAACTCGCCACCATTCGTCAGGTTCATCGCCCTCCTGCCAACCGTTTACGATACATCTTGTCTGAGTCTGCAGTGCCTGGCTGATCTCTCTGGCGCAATTGATATCCTGAGCCCAGGGCGTTTCATCGGAGTTGAACCAGAGACTTACCCAGGCCTTGCCTACAACACGCTCTTCAATCAGTACCGGAACTGCGGTATCGCCAAAAAACACGTTTAGTTCGTGTGAGGTGCCGCGCGTCTTAACCGGAGTTATTCGGTCGCATCGCATCGCGAGCCAGTCAAGAATTTTAGTGACCGAGCTAGTCTTAATATAGACCTCAATGTCTGGATGGCGAGTGTTCGTCATCGTCTCTCCTAAAAATAGTTCGCAACCGTGTGAGGATCATCAGTACAAAGGATACTGAGCCGACTAAAATTGCAGGTGCGGAGGCGATAAGTGCAATCAGTGCAATTCCCTCTGCAACAATCCCATCCTGAAGCAGGAACTCGGCGATAGCGATTGTAACGACAGAGATGGCCAGCACCAGTAGTGAGATCAAAAGTAGTTTTAGGTAATCCATTGGATCTCTATCCAGAAACCAACGCAGCACGATTCGTATACTCCGGCAGGGTTTTAAGAGGGCTGTTAATAAGTTCAAAGGATTTATTAGCAGCCTTCTTTATAAAGTTAGGTGATGCGCTCGAAAACTGCGAGCTGAATGTCCACTTCAGTTTCTAAAAGGGGCTGAGAGAGGATCTGAGCCCGTTTCTCTGCACGGATTCTCTGCCCGTGAGGTGTCATTGCGAGAAGATCGGCGATCTGCTCTGTGCCTTCAAGGCGTATCTGGTAGCTGAGTTGCCTATGGTCGATCTGTTGATAGGATTCGCCCAGTTGCTTTTGCGGGTCGAAGGGTTTGTCCTGCACCTGGTCATAAATCTGCTCGCGTAGCGAATAGAGGTGCGTTGATCCTGGAAATCCAAGTATCACTTTGCCTCCGGGTTTCAGGGCAAGACTTAGGGGGGCGGAAAGTACGCGGCTGAACAGAATGGTTGCCAGATCAACGCTATGCTCAGCTACCGGAATCTGTGCTGATGATCCAACCGCCCAAGTTAGCGTTTTACTACGACGGCAGGCCGCTTTGATGGCGTGTTTGGATATATCCAGGCCGAAGATGTCCGGCGAGATTCCCTGTTGAGTTAAGTGTTGCTCAAGCGCTTGTGTGTAGTAGCCTTCGCCACAGCCCAGGTCGATAAGTTGAGGATGAGCTGTCGGCAGAACTTTCAGTTGATCGAAGGCTAGCTGATTAAGCGCGTCGCTGACTGGTTGATAAAACCCTGCGCTGAGAAACCGCTCTCTGGCGCTGACCATCTCGGGATTGTCTCCCGGGTCTTTTGAGCGCTTCTTCTGGGCAAGCAACAGATTCCAGTACCCCTGACGTGCACGGTCAAAGCTGTGGTTCTGTTTGCACCGGAGTTGTCTCTGGTCTGCGCTCAGTTGCAGTGTCTGCTGGCAGACCGGACAGATCAGTTCCATCTCAGTTGTTGACCAGGAGTTTGATCATCATCTGCTCGTAGATTTCAGACAGGCTGTCGAGGTCGGCTATTTTTACGCACTCATCGATCTTGTGGATGGTAGCGTTAACCGGACCTAGTTCCACAACCTGTGCACCGGTTGGTGCAATAAAGCGTCCGTCAGATGTGCCGCCGCTGGTGGATAGTTCTGTGGTGAGACCCGTGACCTGCTTAATAGCGGACTGAGCGGCTTCGACCAGGTCGCCGGCAGATGTCAGGAACGGCTGGCCGGAAAGTATCCAGTCGATATGCCACTCAAGATCGTGTTTGTTCAGCACAGTTGCGACTCGCTCGCGCAGTTCGTTATCGGTGACCTCAGTGGAAAAACGGAAGTTAAACTCAACCGCAACTTCGCCGGGAACTACATTGGTTGCTCCGGTTCCGGCGTTGATATTGGATATCTGGAAGCTGGTTGGTGGGAAAAAGGCGTTGCCCTGATCCCATTCGATCTGTGCCAGTTCGGCCAGTGCTGGGGCGATCTGATGAATAGGATTACGTACCAGATGAGGGTAGGCAACGTGTCCCTGCACGCCTTTGACGGTCAGGCTGCCGCTGAGTGAGCCGCGCCGACCATTTTTAATAACATCGCCGACCTTGTCAGTGCTTGAGGGTTCGCCAACAATACACCAGGTAATCTTTTCGTTACGGGCCTCCAGTGTATCGATGACGCGGGTTGTGCCGTTGATAAACGGTCCCTCCTCATCGCTGGTGATCAGCATTGCGATAGAGCCGTTATGATCTTGGTGAGCGCTAACGAAACGATCAAGTGCGGTCATGAAAGCGGCGATGCTGCCTTTCATATCGGCTGCACCGCGGCCATATAGATAGCCATCCTTAAGCGTTGGTTCAAATGGCGGTGTCTGCCATTTCTCCTCAGGGCCGGATGGGACCACATCGGTATGTCCTGCAAAGCAGAGAACCGGTCCGGAGTCGCCTCTGCGCGCCCAGAAGTTGGTAACCTCTTCGAAGTTGAGTTGTTCAACGTTAAAACCCAGCGCCTGTAGTTTTTCTGCAAGCATTGCCTGACATCCGCCATCTTCGGGTGTTACTGAGCGTCGGCTGATAAGGTCTGATGCAAGGTTTAGGGTTTCTGAGGTGTTGGACATAGCGGAGGCCTGTATAAAGAGAAATAAGCCGCTCAGCGAGCGGCTTGGATCGCGATCAATTAGTTGTGAGCGTGCAGCTCTTCGTTCAGCTCAATCGCAGATTTGTTGGTTTTAACTTCGATACGACCGTTCTGAGAGTTGCGGCGGAACAGCAGATCTGGTTTTCCAGCCAGCTCGCCCGCTTTTACAGTGGCAACTTCGTTGTTCTGGTCGTCGAGGATAGTTACTTTTGAAC
>JBFEXW010000129.1:0-6244 GCA_041562495.1 Marinobacterium sp.
CCGATTATTGATGACAGCGGCGTATTAATAGCGGCGATGGAACTATATGAATCGAAGACATTCCTGAACGATCTGCTGATCAGTTCCTATCTGCCTACGCTGACCATTCCGGTGGTACTGTTGCTGTCACTGATGTTCTACATGGGCCGGGTTGTTCGCTCCGCTCAGCGTGATATCGATAAAATATCAAATCGTCTGGTGACTACGCAGAGCCGCTTAAAAGAGTTTGTCTCGTTCAACACCTTTAAGGCTGCGAATTTAGAGCAGGATATCAAGGATATCGAGCCGGAGAAGCTGGCGACAACCATCTTTTATTCGGATATCCGCGGTTTTACCAGTCTGGTAGATACCTCGCCACCAACGCAGGTGGTGAAGTTCCTTAACGCCATTATGTCGGTCCAGATAGATATCATTAAGAAATATGGTGGGGATATCGACAAGCTGATCGGTGACGCATTGCTGGTGCAGTTTGAGGGGAATGATGGCGAAACTCGAGCGATCGTTGCGGCAAAAGAGATTCAGGCCCATCTTCAGTCAGAGGATTTCCCTCGGGGACTGGGGATTGGTGTCTATTCCGGTGATGTATTGGCCTGTGCGGTAGGCTCAGAGAGTCGGCGCGATTTCACCATTATTGGCGATACTGTGAATCTTGCCGCGCGCCTCTGTAGTGCCGCTAAAACGCATGAAATTGTTGTCGAAGAGCGCACCCTGCGCAGAAGTGGCGAGGATCTGGCTGACTATTCGGATATTGAGCTGCTCAGGGTAAAGGGGCATAAGGAGCCGATAACGGTAAGACGCTGGATCGTTAAGGCCGCTACGGATCAGAATCAGGAGGCGTAATCGCCTCCCTGAGCTTTTAGCCGGTTCCCTAGCTAGTGATGATTCGGCGTAGCTGGTCAAAATCGATATCGCCGCTGACGATCTTCTGAATACCATCCTGCAGCAGCGTTCGCATACCCTCTTCAACAGACGCAGCTCGTATCTCTGAGGCAGGCGCATTGCGGTAGATCAGCTCTCTGATCTTATCGGAGGTTACCAGTAGCTCATGGACGCCTATACGTCCCAGATACCCGGTCTGATTGCACTCTGGACAGCCAAGTTTACGGTAGACCCGGTCTCCGGTTTTCAGCCCCACCTCGTCATCAAAGTGTTCGCCATAAGCGCGCTTTAACACCTCCAGCTCGTTCTCATTTACTTTGTCCTCCTGTTTGCAACTGGTACATAAGCGCCTGACCAGGCGTTGCGCCAGTATCCCCTTGAGTGCATCCGCAAAGGAGACCGGTTCAAGGCCCAGATCCAGCAGGCGGGTTATCGTTTCAGGGGCTGAGTTGGTATGCAAAGTGGAGAGAACAAAATGACCGGTCAGCGACGCTTCGGCGCCAATAGATGCGGTTTCAAGATCCCGCATCTCACCAACCAGAATGACATCCGGATCAGCGCGCAGGAAGCTGCGTAATGCGGCTGAAAAGGTAAATCCAATAGAGGGTTGTACCTGAACCTGCTGCAGTCCCGGCTGAGTGATCTCGACAGGATCTTCGGCGGTCCAGATTTTAGTCTCGGGTTGATTCAATCGTGACAGAATTGCGTGCAGTGTGGTTGTTTTACCTGAACCTGTGGGGCCAACTACCAGAAACAGTCCGACAGGGCTGGAGATCGCTTCCTCAACCAGCGGACGGTTGCGTTCGCTCAGGTCCAGCTCTTCAAAAGCTGGAGGTTTGCCAGACTGCAGCAGCCTCATAACAACCCCTTCACCATAGACGGTCGGGATGGTTACAACGCGCACCTCCTGCTTTTCGCCTCTGAGCCGAACAGCAAATTTTCCATCCTGAGGTAAGCGTCGTTCAGCGATATCGAGTCGTGACATGATCTTTATACGGGAAACCGTTGCCCGGACGTGGGTCGCTGGTATTCTGATAATCTCCTGACAGATACCGTCAATGCGCATCCGAACAACGGCAGGGGTGCCAAAAGACCTCGGTTCAACATGGATATCAGAAGCGCGGAGTCGTTTTGCATCGGCGAGGATACGGTTTACCAGTTTAACAACGGTAGAGTCATTCTCATTAACTGACACCTCATCCTTAGATTCAATATCGATCGGAACAGAGGCGTCTATCTCCAGCTCATTGACCAGTGTGTTGAGATTAGACTCACCCAGATCTTCCGTACCTTCATTCAGGTAACGGTCTATATCCTCAGGCAGACCAACACAGATAATCGTTTCCAGAGCACCGACGAAGCGTTCAACCACAGAAACACGACTGCCATCCGAAGGATCATCAATCAGCAGATGCACAGCGTCTGATCCCTCAATGGCCAGCAGAGCGATGCGGCTGGACTTCAGATATTTCTGATTGATGGTGCGTGAGATTGGATGCGGATGATATCGCTTCGGATTGTACGGCAGCCAGGGGACCTGATAAAAAGCTTCAAGCGACTCGCCCAGATTCTCTGCTGAGATTCCCTGAGCCTGTATCAAGGTCGCAACGGGGATCCGCTCAGCCAAGGCCTTGGCCTGAAGATCACTTAACGCTGTCTGAGAAATCCGTTGCTCTCTGATCAGAAGTTCGTAGGGGGAGTTCGTTGCGCTCAGGCGATGATGGAACAGCTTGGCGATCACTTTTGCGAGTGATTCGGCTAGTTTCTGATCGTCTGCACCAAACTCAGAGGTGTCGGTTTTGTTTATAAACTGCAGTACACCAAGCAGCACCCCTTTATTGAGTACAGGAACGCTCATTACACTTCGGGTGGTAAATCCTGACTCTTCATCAAAGGTCTCATCAAACTTCAGATTCAGATGGATAGCGGATAATTCTGAGCTATCCCGGACATTGGCGATACGCAGAGACTTTCTTGATAACGCGGTATAACCTGCGATAGAAGCAAAGGAAACGGGCACACGGATCACTGCGGGAGAGCTTCCGGACTTAAGAACCGATACGATCTGCTGGGTTTTGGTGTCACGGCTGTACAGGGTTACGCGCTCACAGTGAAGCACATCTGTAGCTGCCTGTTCAAGAAGCGGCAGCGCCTCATCAAACTGCGACACTTTGGCAAGCGATTTGACGATTAGGCTTAGCTGAATCGTGCGACTGGACATGGACATCCGTTTATCCCTTCTTCACCTAGTTTGCAGGTTCCCTGATCTTAGAAAATAGCATTTTTAATACAAACATCAAAAAGATAAGCATCTATCTGATAGATAAAGATACTAATAGGTTAACCTTTTGGGTGTTTAATAGCCCTAAAAACGCGGCAATTTGAGTAATTTAATACGGCACAGGGTTTATATCCTGAGGTCGGTCAATATTTAGTGATAAGGCTATGGATTTTTGCTTGTCAAAGCGTATCTGTTGATATAAGTCTTTTATTTTCAAACACATACATCTGTGGGATATGAATGATCTACTGATATTGGCAACTATCTGGAGCTCTGTGCTTATTGCCTCCTATCTGGCCACAGGACTCGTTTAACACCGGTTCTCTGGTATCTTTTCTTTGGTTCTCTGTTGGTTAACATAGGTCTTCTGCCTGAGACCATGCCGAGCTATATCAAGGATTTTTCGGACCTCGGTATCATCACTATCATGTTCTCCCTGGGCTTTGAAGAGGACACCAATAATTTCTCAGCAGCATCAAGCGGAGCTGAGGGATAGCGCTGTTCGGAGCTATTGTCCCCTTTGTGGTGGCTTATTCCGTTGCTGAACTGGTATGGCATGATCACAATCAGTCTTTGCTTTGCGGACTGGCGATGACTGCAACCGCTGTTTCTCTGACGATGGTTTCGTTGCGCACTGAGGGACTGCAGAAAAGCGTTGCGGCGACTGGAATTATGACCTCTGCCGTCTTGGATGATATAGGCTCGCTAGCACTGGTGGCGATTATCGTCCCTCTGACGACGGGCGCTTCTGGACTTTCGGTGAATGGGATTCTGTTTATACTCGGAAAAGCCGTCGCATTTTTTTGCTAGTTACCCTGATCGGGGCCTGGCTGTTCCCTGAAAAACGGGGTGTGCTGGCGCGACTGCCATTGCTTGGACACCTTCATCTGCGCAATGTTCTGTCGATGGGTATGGGGAATATACCGTCCTGTCACTGCTGCTGATAGCTGGATGATCGGATTTTGGTATGTTGGGGCGTACTGAACTGGCGTTCGTTGAGATGGATATTGCCTATGTGCAGTATGGTGTAATGAGCATACATGCGTTCTATACACTGATGTTGGTGAGCTTCTTTATGAAGCTGTCCGTACCGATCACTATTCGGTGGTGGAGGGCGCGTTCTTGGCGGGGGGGGATAATCCGGTCTGGATAGCACCAGACCGGTAGCAGGTGCTAAGGGGTTACAGAGGTACGATATTCTCTGCCTGTGGGCCCTTATTTCCCTGAGTTACGTTGAACTGAACCTGCTGGCCTTCTGCCAGTGTTTTGAAACCATCAGACTTAATGGCGCTGAAATGTGCGAACACATCAGGGCCAGACTCCTGCTGAATGAAACCAAAACCTTTATCTTCGTTGAACCACTTAACGGTTCCTTTAACTGTATTAGACATATTTTACATCCTGATATTAAAAATTAGAGTCCCTAGGGACAGTGTTGCTCTGAAATAAATGCTGAAACTTAGGAACTGCAGGACGGTAAACTATGAGGTAAACAGCGAAATGTAGGTCTTTGGTGGCGTTTTCTTTCAAGCTAGGCATGCACTCTACGCTGTTGTACGGTAAATAGCTAGGGGATTTTAAGGTTTTTTATTTTAACTGGAGATGTCGGATTTTTATTGTCGAACAAACCAGCCCGTTTATTGCACCTGTACTGTTCCCGGTGCGACATGAGCAAAATCAGTGAGTTGTTGATCTGTTTGTTTGTATCGGCTTTCTCAGCTATTCTCGCTGTCCCTTCGGGCGAGACTTGTAGGATGAAAATCTGCAGGCTTTTATATGAATGCTATTAAGTTGCTGAGTCTATGGAATATCACAGTGTAGTTCTCTTTGTTGCCGGATTTCTCGGAGGCATGCTTAACTCAATTGCAGGTGGTGGTACATTTATTACCTTCCCTGCATTGATTTATGTCGGCGTTCCTCCGATTCAGGCTAACGCAACTAATACCTTTGCATCCTGTTCTGGTTATATCACAGGGTTACATGCCCTTAGAAAAGAGCTCGCCGCGTGCAGAGATGAGCTGCCGAAATATATCCTACTGAGTTTGCTCGGAGGAGTTGCCGGTGCCTGGTTGTTAATGCAAACCCCGGAAGATACTTTCCGTGGCATGATCCCCTGGCTGCTGTTACTGGCAACACTGCTTTTTGTTTTTGGTAATCAGATGAACCAGATGGCTCGGAAAATGGCTCATCGTCATCGCTACGCGCCGGCGGTTGGAAAGATTGTTTTACTGTTTCTGCTGGTAGCGATCTGTCTTTATGGTGGCTTCTTTAATGCCGGGCTGGGAATTATCACGCTAAGTTATCTGGCTTTAGCAGGTCAGAGTAACATCAGTACGATGAACGGCATCAAACTGCTGATATCAACCTTTGTGTCGATTGTCGCGGTTGTACTGTTTGCGATTAAGGGCGCTATCGCCTGGCAGGAGGGGCTGATTGTACTGTTGGGCTCAGCAACTGGTGGGTATCTGGCGGCACATATTTCACGAAACCTCCCGCAAAAGGTGATTCGCATAATCGTTGTGGTTGTTGGTTTCTATACAACCGGCTGGTTTCTGGTCGATGCCTATATGTAAGGTCTTGCTGAGCCTTTAACCACATTTATTTAAAGGCTTAGCATCCCGTTTATTCGTTATCAATAAACCTGATCTGTGGTTTCGGGGTTCGGCCCACTTCAAGAAGGAATAGATCGGGACGATTGTAGTGTCCTGAAACATCCGGTGCTTTGCGCGAACGTCGCGCATCTTCCAGATCAATATCTGCGTAGAGAAGCTCTTTCTCCTGATGGAGTGGCCCGGCAAGAATACCGCCAAAGGGTTTTATCACCACGGCGTCTCCAGTATTTATCCACTCGTCTGAATCAAACAGGGTATTGCATTCAGGGAAGTCGTCAGGAATATCAGATCCTGTGATATCGCGGTTGCTGTGCTTAACACCCAGCAGCCACCCTCTCTTTTTCTCGCGCCGAATCGCAGATTCTTTCCAGGTCACCTGATTTTATATCGACCGCGCTCTTTCTCAGTTTGGCCTGTAGCATGTTACCCCGTGCCATATCTCTGCCGGGGCGCAGGCGCCAGATCCAGGCCG
>JBFEXW010000130.1:0-6227 GCA_041562495.1 Marinobacterium sp.
CCACCACTCCAGCGATCCAGCGCATCAACAGAGATGCCGGCCGCTACAGAGATCAGCATCGGCTTCTTCGCCTGAAGCGCTTCGCCTAGCGTTGCCAGTGTATCGCGCATCATCTGAGGTTTAACTGAAAGGACAACCACGTCTGACGCAACAATGGCGGCAGAGTTATCACTACCCGTATGCACACCCTTATCCGCCAGATCGCTCAACTGATCGGCGTTGCGTCTTGTCGCCCAGATATTAGAGGCGGGATAACCGCTGGCCAGCATCCCTTCAAGAATTGCGCGAGCCATATTTCCGGTGCCGATAAAGGCGATAGTTGGTCTGTTCAAAAGAGCATCCTAGTTCTTGTGTTTCTGGAGTCTGGGACCGAAGATGGCCGTGCCGACACGAACCATCGTGGCACCCTCGGCGATCGCAACCTCCAGGTCGCCGGACATCCCCATCGACAGAGTGTCCATCTCTGGCGCCAGCGATTTCAGACTTTCCAGTAAGCTGGTGACATCGGCGAAGCGCTGGTGAAGCAGAGTCTGATCATCGGTCGCTTCAGGTATCGCCATCAGTCCGCGTAGTCTGATTTTGGGTAGCTGGACAACCTCTCTGATCAGATCCGGCAGCTCCTCGGGGGTACAGCCGGATTTGCTCTCCTCGCCACTGATGTTGACCTGAATACAGATATTCAGGTCCGGCGCATAGTGGGGACGCTGATCGGAGAGGCGCTGCGCGATCTTGAGACGGTCGACACTGTGGACCCAGGCAAACTGTTCCGCGATATGGCGGGTTTTATTGGATTGTATCGGTCCGATAAAGTGCCATTCCAGATTCAGATCAGCCAGCGCCTCTATTTTGGATTCGGCATCCTGCAGATAATTCTCGCCAAAGGCACGCTGGCCGGCGTCGACGGCAGCTCTGACCTCTTCAGCCGTGCGCGTTTTACTCACGGCAAGCAACTCAACGCTCTCCGGAGCACGTCCCGATTTTTCGCAGGCTTCTGCGATCTCTAAGCGTACCTTTTGTAAACTCTCTGCTATGCTAGTCATAATAAACTCTGTCAGGTCTCAGTCTCGATATGGGGCCGAGATTTCTGAAATAAACCCCTGCTGTTAAGAGTGCTGGTTAATGGATATTACAGAACTTTTATCTTTCGCTGTACAACAGGGTGCATCTGACTTGCACCTGACCGCCGGAATGCCGCCGTTGATTCGTGTCGATGGTGATGTGCGTCGTATCAAACTGCCTGCGATGGACCATAAACAGGTGCATACGCTGGTCTACGATATTATGAATGATAAGCAGCGTAAGGAGTATGAGGAGAACCTTGAGGTCGACTTCTCGTTTGAGGTTCCTAAGCTGTCACGTTTTCGTGTAAACGCATTCAACCAGCATCGCGGTGCCGGTGCCGTGTTCCGTACCGTACCAACCAAGGTCCTGACGATGGATGATCTGGGGATGGGCTCAGTGTTCCAGACCCTGTCGGAGCAACCGCGAGGTCTGGTTCTGGTTACTGGCCCTACGGGTTCCGGTAAGTCGACAACGCTGGCGGCTATGATCGACTACATCAATGACATTCGCTCGGATCATATCCTGACCATCGAAGACCCGATCGAGTTTGTTCACGAAAGTAAGAAGTGTCTGATTAACCAGCGTGAAGTGCATCGCGATACGCACAGCTTTGCCAACGCGTTGCGTTCAGCGCTGCGTGAAGACCCGGACGTAATACTGGTCGGTGAGATGCGTGACCTGGAGACCATCCGATTGGCACTGACAGCAGCCGAAACTGGTCACTTGGTGTTCGGTACGTTGCATACGACCTCGGCCGCTAAAACAATCGACCGTATTATCGATGTGTTCCCGGCAGCTGAGAAAGATATGGTGCGCTCCATGCTTTCCGAATCGCTGCAGGGGGTTATCTCCCAGACGCTGCTGAAAAAACCCAAGGGTGGTCGAGTTGCGGCGCATGAGATTATGATTGGCACGCCAGCGATCCGAAACCTGATTCGCGAAGATAAGGTAGCGCAGATGTACTCTGCAATTCAGACAGGTGCTGCTTACGGCATGAAAACGCTGGATCAGAGCCTGCTGGAGCTGGTGCAGAAGGGGCTGATCTCCCGCGATACCGCTCGCGAGAGAGCGAAAAACCCCTCATCTTTCTAATTCAGGAGTTTAGTTTTGGACTTTACACAACTATTGAAAGTGATGTCGGACCGCGGTGGATCGGATCTGTTCATCACTGCCGGTGCTGCACCTTCAATCAAAGTTGATGGTACGATTAAACCCCTGACTCGTGAAAAGTTGAATCCGGCTCAGGCGCGTTCTCTGGTTTATAGCACGATGAACGACAAACAACTCGCTGAGTTTGAAGGGACTAACGAGTGTAACTTCGCACTCAGTGCCCCGGGTATAGGTCGTTTTCGTGTCAGCGCATTTGTTCAGCGTAACTCTCCGGGGATGGTGCTGCGTTCGATCGCCAGTCATATTCCGTCGTTAGAGGAGCTGAATCTGCCGCCGATTCTACGTGATCTTTCAATGACCAAGCGCGGCCTGATCCTGTTTGTCGGTGGTACATCCACCGGTAAATCAACCTCGCTGGCGTCGATGATCGATTACCGTAATACCAATCACGCGGGTCATATTATTACGATTGAGGATCCGATCGAGTATATCCACGATCACAAGAAGAGCATCATCATGCAGCGTGAGGTTGGTCTGGATACTGCCTCTTTTGAAATCGCACTGAAAAATACTCTGCGTCAGGCGCCCGATGTCATCCTGATGGGGGAGATTCGTTCATCTGATACGATGAAGTACGCGCTTGCATTCGCAGAAACCGGACACCTCTGTCTCGCAACGCTACACGCCAACAACGCGAACCAGGCACTGGACCGTATCATCTCCTTCTTCCCTGCAGAGAACCACGATCAGGTGTGGATGGATCTGTCGCTTAACCTGAAAGCGATTATCGCGCAGCAACTGCTGCCGACGGTTGATGGCAAGGGTCGTCGCGCTGCGATTGAGGTGCTGATCAACTCACCACTGATTCAGGATTTAATTCGTAAGGGTGAGGTGCACGAGATCAAGGACGTGGTCAAAAAATCGACCAACCTCGGAATGCAGACCTTCGATCAGGCGCTGTTTAACCTCTACCGTGAAGGGATTATCACCTATGAGGTTGCGTTGGCTCATGCGGACTCTGCAAACGATCTGCGTCTGATGATCAAGCTTAATGCCGATACTAACGAGCAGTTAGACAATGACGAAATGCCATCCTTCACGCTTCAGGAGGAGGATGACAATATGAACATCAAAGGAAGTATTGATGTGAAAGGGATGTAGTCTGGATCCCAGACTACATCAACGGATCCCGGTTCCTCTTAGGCCGGTCTATAAACCGGTTGGTCGTCGATCAGTGTCAGATTAACACGCCCTTTCAGCGGATAATTCAGAAATGGCGTGTTATGCCCTTTTGAACGAATATTTTCGCTGGTAAGTACCCACTCCTGCTCAGGATTAAACACACAAACATCCGCCGCAGATCCTATCGCTAACGAACCCGCTTCTATACCGAGCACCCGGGCGGGTGCCAGCGTCAGTTTTTCTATTAACTGAGGTAGCGCCAGTAACTGCTGTTCAACCAGTAGCAGGCTGAGTGGTAACAAGGTTTCCAGTCCGCTGATACCCGGTTCAGTCGCAGCGAAAGGTGCCTGTTTAGACATCGCATCCTGTGGCTGGTGATCTGAACAGATCGCTTCTATGGTGTCGGTAACGATTCCCTGACGAAGTCCTGCTCGATCCAGTTGCGAGCGTAGAGGAGGATTCACGTGGAACCTCGAATCAAAACCATCAATCTGTTCGTCGGTGAGCAATAGATGATGGATAGACACATCAGCGGTAACCCTAAGGCCCCGCTTGCGAGCATTGTCGATTAGCTGAATCGACTGGGCGCAGGATAGCTGACCAAAGTGAGCGCGCACCCCGGTTTCTTCGACCAGTAACAGGCAACGCGATACTTCGATCGTCTCCGCTGCATTTGGAATACCTGTCAGCCCAAGGCGGGTTGCGGTAGTGCCCTCATGAATACAACCATTTGCCACCAGTGTTCGGTCCTCAGCCTGAAAAATAACCAGCAGATCGTGGGTTGCTGCATACTCCAGTGCTCTGAGGAGTACCAAAGAGCTGTTGATCGGCTTGCGAGCATTGGTGAATCCGATGCAGCCGGCACTGGCCAGTGCATGCATTGGTGCCAGCTGTTCTCCCTCAAGTCCTTTGGTCAATGCGCCCAAGGGCAACACGCGTGCGAAGCCACTGTCTGCTGCACGGTCAAGGATCATCTCAGCGACCGCTGTGGTATCCACGATTGGCTGAGTTGTTGGTGGTGTGACCAGCGTGGTGATACCACCGGCGACGGCCGCGGCTGTTTCGCTGGCAATAGTGCCCTTCTGGGTATCACCGGGTTCTCTCAGATGCGCACTCAGGTCTATCAGGCCAGGGCAGACAACCTGACCGCTGGCATCAAACACTTCATCGGTAATAAACCCCTCGGGTTGTTCCCCAAGTGCGAGAATCGCGCCGTTAGCGATATACAGGTCTGTGACCTGATCGATCTTCTGGGAGGGATCTATAACGCGGCCACCGGCTATCTTAATATTCATTGTTCTCTCCCTGCTCCTGTGCAGCGCGTTCGGATTGCTGGCCACTCATCGCCATCGACATCACAGCCATTCTCACCGCGATTCCGTTGGTGACCTGATCCAGAATGACGGAACGTGGACCATCAGCAACTGAACTGGCGATCTCAACACCACGGTTGATAGGGCCCGGATGCATCACAATCGCCTCCGGATGTGCATAGGCGAGCTTCTCTTCTGACAGACCGTAGAGCTTGTAAAACTCGGATTCACTAGGGAGCAAAGCGGAATTCATCCGCTCTTTCTGCAGACGAAGCATCATTACCACATCGACATCACGCAGCGCTTCCGCCATGTCGTAGTGCACACGTACGCCGAGCATCTCGATGTTTCTCGGCATCAGGGTTCGGGGAGCGACTACATGGATCTCCGGTACACCTAGTGTTTTCAGCGCGTGAATCTGTGAGCGGGCAACCCGGGAATGGAGAATATCGCCAACGATTGCCACTTTAAGCTTGGTAAAATCACCCTTATGTCGGCGAATAGTCAGCATATCGAGCATCGCCTGAGTCGGGTGTGCATGGCGCCCGTCACCGGCATTGATGATCGCCACTTCCGGGGTTACCTTGCTGGCAATATAATGCGCGGCGCCGCTGTCGGAGTGGCGAACGATGAACATATCGGAGTGCATCGCTTCGAGTGTCATCAGGGTATCTCTAAGCGTCTCTCCCTTCTTGGTGGAAGAGGTGTTGATATTCAAGTTGAGAACATCCGCGCTCAATCGCGTTGCCGCCAGTTCAAAGGTTGAAAGTGTCCGGGTGCTGTTTTCGAAGAACAGGTTGACCACCGTCTTACCGCGCAGCAGCGGTACCTTTTTGACCTGTTGGGCGCTCATATCTGCAAATGAGTCGGCTGTATCAAGAAGTTCGGTCAGCAGTTCCAGCGGTAAACCTTCGGTGGTCAGGAAGTGCTTCAACTTGCCATCCTGGGTGAGCTGAATGCTGTTGGGGTTGGTCACTTCAAACATGATGTTAGCACTCACTTACTTATTGTTGGGCGTCTCTCTGACTGATAGTCAGCGAGAGTCTATTAGGGCCGTTAAGTTTGACCTGCTGATCCGGTCCCAGCGCCAGCGTTCCGCCAACTACTTCAGCGCGAATTGGCAGCTCATGGCGTTCAAGATCCAGCAGTGTAACCAGCGTTACTGATTTTGGGCGTCCGAAATCAAATAGCTCATTGAGCGCCGCCCGTACAGTACGACCGGTCATCAGAACATCGTCAATTAATAGAATATCCCGGTTCTCCGTAGCTTCAGGGAGCTTTGAGGCACCAACTTTCGGGTTCAGGCCAACAGTTGAGAAGTCATCCCGGTAGAAAGCGATATCCAGTTCGCCAATCGGCGTGTCGATGCCCAGATATTCAGCCAACCGTTCCGCTATCCATACGCCGCCGCTGCGGATCCCGATGATGTACGGGTTTTGCAGGTTTCTGCGTGCAATCAGTGCTTCAGTATCGCGACAGACTGAGTCGAGCAGGTGCTCTGCGTTCAGGGTTCCTTTATTCATAGATATCCTCGAGTCGAATCTGGCTGGGTATCAATTC
>JBFEXW010000131.1:0-6197 GCA_041562495.1 Marinobacterium sp.
GATACCTCCTCCAAATCGGATACCGAGCGTCAAACCGCCAGTTTTAGTTTTCCATCAGACTGCGCAACCTGTCACGGTGACCAGCCAACCTTTGCACTGGCCGGGGCAAAAGCGGGCTATCTGCATTCTGGGCACTGGCTGGGTTTTGAACGTCAGGGGCATGGCAATGCATCCTACGCTAATGGTGACGGCTGTCAGGACTGCCATACCCATGAAGGATTTATAGATAAGCTGGCTGGAAAAGCGCAGTCCTTTATCCCTTCGCCGTCTCAACCTGGATGTTTTACCTGCCACAAGCCTCATGAAACAGGAGATTTCACGCTTCGGACACTGACAGCCGTGCAGCTGGCCAACGGCACAACCTTTGATGCGGGTAAAGGAAATCTCTGTGCAAGCTGTCATAGGGCTCGCATCGATGCCAGCACAATCAGCAGCATGCCGGCTAACAAGGTCAGTAGGCACTTCGGCCCCCATCACGGACCTCAGGCGGATCTGTTTGCCGCGACTAATGCGTATGAATACAGTGGAAAAACCTACGCCAGTTCAGCGCACAAGTTTGAGGTTGCTGACAGTTGCGTGAGTTGCCACAAACCACGACCTGAGGGGCGGTTCGGCTTGTCTGCAGGAATTGGTGGACATAGTTTTGCGATGGCCGGCGATGTCCACGGCAAAGAAACGCTCAATACAGCAGGATGCAGCAGTTGCCATGCGGGAATCAGACAGGCACAGGGAACCTCATACTACGCGATCAGCGCTGATGCAGATTATGATCAGGATGGTCAGAGCGAATACGCGCAACAGGAGGTCGAAGGGTTGCTTGAACGTCTTGTGAATGCTCAGGGTAACGGCTTGTTACAGCGCTCTGAACCAGCTCTCTATAACACCGATGGTCAGCCTAAACAGAACGCTGGCGATCAGACTGTGCCGGTTAAACTGATGGCTGCACTCTACAACTATAAGCTGTTCGGCCCCGAGGATCGCAGCCTGGGAATTCACAACTACCGGTATACCGTGCAGGTGCTAACCGATACGGTCTCATCACTCGACCCCGCATTCAACACCTCGAACCGTCCGGAGTAGGTCTACAGAAATGACTACTCAAAATGAGAAGCGGTCGCTTCGCGATCGTCTCTGGAAACCCGGACGCCGCTGGCTGCTTTATCTACCGTTAGGAGCTTTTCTGATGGCGCTAACGGGAGGCTTTGTGGTGGCCGGATTCAACGCCAGTATGCACTACACCAACCAGAACAGCTTCTGCTTTAGCTGCCACTTAGGAATGGATACCATCGTTGAGGAGTATCTAAACTCCCCTCACGGCAAAAATTCTCTGGGCATTGTTGCCAGCTGTTCAGACTGTCATGTCCCTACGCTGTTGATACCCAAGCTGATCACCAAGATTAAAGCGAGCAAAGATCTGTACCACACGCTGATCGGCACCTACACACTCGAAAATTTCGAATCCCACCGTACCGAACTGGCTATGCAAGCGCGTGAGGCACTGCTCGCGCGAGGTTCTGATACCTGTAAAACCTGCCACAACCCCGAGGCTTGGGATCTGGTTACCCAGTCTGAAAGAGCAAAGCAGTCACATGATCCTTCGTTTTGGCAGAAAAATAACCGTTCCTGTGTAAACTGCCATTTCGCTGTAGCCCATCGTATGCCGCGTTAAAGCCGATATTTAACTGGCGCAGGGAGTACAACGAAGACGTTAGACTATGTATCCTTGATAAATCTTTTAGCTGGACGAACAATAAGTATGTCTGAGTTTCTGACGACCAAAGAGGTCGCCGATCTATTACGACTGAAAGAGCGTAAGGTATATGAGCTCTCTTCTCGTGGCGAGATCCCCTGTGTTAAAGCCACCGGAAAACTGCTGTTCCCGAAGTCTGAAATCAAAGCCTGGATGCACGAAAAGGGAATGGCTATCAATTCTCAGGCTGAAAGACGACCTGTTGCCCTAGGTTCTCATGATCCAGTGTTTGAATGGGCTATCAGTGCTTCAGGTTCTGGTCTGCCCACATTAATGAATGGAAGCCTCGATGGATTAGCACGGTATCAGAAACGCGAAGGGATAATCTGCGGGATCCATCTTGAAAACGAAGAAGACAGCGGCTGGAATACTGAGATCGTAACAGAGCGGCTCAACCAAACTCCCTGCATTCTTATGCACTGGGCAAAGCGCGAACGCGGCCTCGTTATAAGACCCGGTTCCGATATAGAATGTTTTCAGGATATTCGGGGTAAGAGACTGGTTTTTCGGCAGGCCGAAGCGGGTGCACAGAATACATTTGAACGACATCTACGCGCGGAAATGATCGATATATCCGATCTTGACTGCGTAAGAGAGGCGCGCAACGAAACTGAAGCGGCTCTGGCAATTCTGGAAGGTCAGGCGGATGTGACCTTTGGTCTACGCTGTTTCTCGGACCGTTATAAGCTTGATTTTATTCCGGTGTGCGTGGAGTCTTTTGATCTGGTTATTGATCGCCACGCCTACTTTGAGCCCGCAGTGCAATCGCTTATTCAGTTCATATCGACCAGAGCTTTCGCTGAAGAAGCCGCACGATATCGGGGATACGATGTATCGGAGATCGGCAAGATTCTATTCAACGCTTCATGTTGAATAAAGTCTTGGGAGGCCTGAAAAATCGGAAGGACCAGGTACGCTTCGAATCGAGTCATTAGCGATAGACTCATAACACTCCGGCAGGCGCGGCATGAGGTGGGTCATGCTCATCACGCAAAAACTGCCAGATCTGACATGGCCACACCCTCTCATTAAAACTTAATGCGCATTCGGGAAGAACAACTGATCACCGTTCACTTTGTATGAAGCGATGGCGTTCTGCCCCTTGTCAGATAACAGCCAGTCGATAAATTTCTGACCCGCTTCAACTTTAACGGATGGGCACTTATCTTTGTTAACAAGGATAACGCCATACTGGTTGAATAAACGCTTGTCGCCTTCTACCTGAATCACAAAATCACCCTTGTTGGCAAACTTGGTCCAGGTCGCACGGTCTGTCATTGCGTAAGCATTCATGCCCACAGCGGCATTCAGTGTAGCGCCCATGCCAGAGCCAGTTTCACGATACCAGAAACCAGAAGCCGCTTTCGGGTCGATACTGGTTGCCTTCCAGAGTCTGCGCTCTGCCTTATTGGTACCAGAATCATCGCCGCGGGAGGCGAACAACGCCTGAGCCTCAGCTATTTTCTGCAGGGAGTCAGAGATGTTATTTGAACCATGGATACCCGCCGGATCAGAACCTGGGCCAACGATAACGAAGTCGTTATACATCAGATCACTTCGGCTTACACCAAAGCCTGACTGAACAAACTTTTCTTCAGAAGGCTTTGCATGAACCAGCAGTACATCACCATCACAGCGCTCAGCATTTTTAATTGCCTGCCCCGTACCTACAGCCACCACATTAACGGTGATCCCGGTATCCGCTTCAACGATTGGCAGCATGTACTCATACAGGCCGGAGTTTTTCGTTGAGGTCGTTGACTGCACCAGAATCGACTCAGCGATAGCCAAATTTGACGTCAGTGGTAAAGCGATTGAGATTCCGAGGAATTGCAGCGTTTTTTTAAGCTTCATATTCAGTCGTTGGTTTTTTATCGTCATTTAGTGGATGTCACAACACAATCTCGCCAGCCAGATAGGCCTTAGCCTCTTTCGACTGAGGAGATGTGAAGAATGTTTCAGCATCAGTGTGTTCAGTGATCCGTCCCTGATGCAGAAAAATAATGTCTGAAGCCAGCCGCTTTGCCTGACCAATATCGTGTGAAACAAATATCGATTTCACACCCTCAAGTTTTGCGTTATTGATTAACCCTTCGATAATCAAAACCGACGCAGGATCAAGACTCGCCGTGGGCTCGTCCAGCAACAGAACTCTGGGCCTGGTAAGCAGTGCACGAGCCAGTGCCAGTCGCTGCTGCTCACCGCCAGAAAGCATCCGAGCAGGGTTTTTCTCCTTAGCAGCGAGATGTACTTTTTCCAATACACTTCTAATATCAGACATTGTCGTACCGGCGGGTGCGGCAAACTGCAGATTTTGCAGAACAGTCCGTCGTAGCAGAGTCGCTTTCTGAAAGACCATCGCCTGAGCTGATCTGCTCTCGGTCAGCGACTCACCATTTAGACGGATGGTTCCGGAGGTTGGGTTTAATAACCCGTGAAGGCACCGTAAAAACAGACTCTTTCCCGCACCGTTTGCGCCCATCACCATCGTCACGCCCTGAGTATATGAAGTGACCGAGATATCTTTCAGTAGAGTTTCTCCACTGAGAGCTAAATGCAGACCGTTAACCTCAATAGCCGGGTTCACCGTGATATGTGGAGTGTTCTGCATCGCGAGATTAGGATTAAACATATGCATTTTTCAGGGCAAAGGTTCTGACTGAGGTAACAAGCGCATTCACGATCAGTGCAAGTGACAACAATATGATCCCCAACGCCAGAGCAACTGATAGTTCACCCTTGGATGTTTCAAGTGCTATGGCGGTCGTCATTACACGCGTCAGATGATCGATATTACCGCCCACAATGATGACGGCTCCCACTTCAGAGATTGCCCGGCCAAATCCGGCCAGTACAGATGTGACCAGGGAGTAGCGCGCGTCCCATAAATAGACGGGGATCGCCTTTGCCAGATTAACGCGCAGACTCATAAACAGCTCGCTGTACTCCCGGTGCAAATCATCCATCACCTGAAAAGATAATGCGGCAATAATTGGAGTGATCAGTACCACCTGAGCAATCACCATCGCTGTAGGCGTATAAAGTAATCCCAACACGCCAAGCGGACCTGATCGGGACAGCATCAGATAAACAAGCAGGCCAACCACGACCGGCGGTAAACCGAGCATAGAGTTCAGAACCGTGACACAGATACGTTTACCCGGAAACTCACTGATTGCGAGTACCGTTCCTATAGGCAAACCGAGCAATACGGAAATAAACAGCGCAGTCATACTTACCTGAACGGAGAGCAACAGAATTTTAAATAGCTCCGGATCACCCGAAGTGATCAGGTTAAAGGCTTCAACGAATGCATCAGCTAGCATATTTATGCATTTTTTTCTTTTTTGTAAATTTAACCTATTTTTGACAGTTTTAAAGAGTAATTGCAACCCTCGTGAAATCAGATATTATCAGGAATAACGAATAAGAAAGACTATCTATGACCTCGCGGCGCTGGTTTACTGAATGCTCTTCTGCGTTTGCAGACCTGGGCACCTTCCTACCTCTGGTTCTAGGGTTGATCGTGATCGGGGGCATGAACCCAACCGGGCTGCTCTATGGATTTGGCATCTTTGCTATTGCAACCGGTGTTTTATATCGCCGCCCTATTCCTGTTCAACCGATGAAAGCGGCAGCGGCGATGGGAATTGCCGGAATAATCGGGCCTGACGTATTGATCGCTACAGGCATACTGATTGGCATCGCACTGCTCATCTTAAGCCAGACGAATGCTATAGGCTGGATCAAGGGACTGATTCCCAAGACCGTGCTACATGGAATGAGGGTGGCACTGGCTGTCAGTCTGATTGCAACGACACTTGCTCTTGGAAAACTCTCTGCTGGTATCTTTATTCTGCTTCTCGCAGCATTGATCGCCCTGCAACTCACATCATTTAAAGCGATTAGTTGTCTGCTGGTTCTGGCGCTCGGCTGGGTGCTATTTGGTGACCCCATCGAGGCAGATCTGCTACAGATTCAGTTCAACCTGCCAACCCTATCATTACCCTCAGCAGATGCATTTCTTAACGCAACAGAAACCGCCTTTCTACCACAGATGGCGCTGACACTGACGAATGCCCTGATCCTGACCGCCGTGATCGCACAGGACTATTTTCCCGAACGAGCTGAGAAACTGACAGAAAAACAGTTTGCCTTCAGTTCAGGGCTGGCCAATCTGTTATTGGCTCCGCTTGGTGCCATGCCGATGTGCCACGGTGCAGGAGGGCTCTCCGCACACTATGGCCTCGGTTCCAGAACCGGCTGGTCGGTAGTCCTTTTTGGTGTTTCGTGTATTCTGCTGGCTAGCCTGTTTGGGCAACAGGCAACAACTATTCTGGCATCCGTACCTTATGAAGTGATCACTGTAATGGTTGTGTTCGCTGGCTGGGTACTGGCAGATCCGATAAACCTTTTGAAGGTAAGACCCTCCTGTAAAGGGATCATC
>JBFEXW010000132.1:0-6191 GCA_041562495.1 Marinobacterium sp.
TACCACCTATGTAGAGGGTGTGGATAGTCAGTTGACAGTCATCGGTGATAACTGGACGTTGACTCTGACCGGTGCGCCACTGGCTGACGGTACCTATGCGGTGGTGGCCACGGTCACCGATACGGCAGGCAATACAGCGAGCACCGCGAGCCAGGATGTGGTGGTCGATACAACGGGGCCAGCTATTACAGCTTCATCAGGCTCTGTCTCTGAGGAGGGGCTTGCAGGTGGTTCTCCGGATACTGTCGGTATACCGGCTGATACGACAAACTTAACCACTTTGTCCGGTTCTATGACGATTACCGATGCCTCAGCAATTTCAGAAGTTTCGGTTACGGGCCCTTCTGGCATTACTGCTGCAGGTGAAACAGTTAGCTGGTCGGGTTCTTTCTCCGGAGGTACTTATACACTGACTGGTTCTACTATTAATGGCACGGTTGCAACGCTTACGCTTACAACTGCAGGCGCTTATAGCTTTACACTGGATCAGTCTTTGGATCATCCGACAGCCTTGGTGGAAGATATTCTGGCTTTGGACTTTATTGTCTCTGCTACTGATGCTGCGGGTAATACAGGTGCTACTGCGGCGCTAACAGTCAATGTTGAAGATGATATGCCGGTCGCGGCAGATCCAGTGCTATTCACTGTTGATGCGACACCTGTAACTTATGACGGTAGTTTGGTCACCAGCTTTGGTGCTGACAGTGGTCACGTTGCATCGATAACGATTGATGGTTACACACTTAGCTACGATGGTACTTCAATTAATACCAGTGGTTCATCTGATACCGTTCTGGGCTTTACTGCCGGTGATTTCAGTGGAGGTGTGCTGACTATCAAGACTGTGAAAGGTGAAACTTTCGCAGTGAATATGACAGATGGCACCTATACATATACGAACTCTGGTACTCCATTGCTGGCGGCCGAAACGCAAGAGGCTCCTGTTGTTGCCTTAGGTGATAGTAGTAGTCTTCTTGGACTTGTAGCCGCAGATGTTTTGAATTTGATTAACTTGAGTGAAAGTCAGGCTTTTTCTGCGTTTGATGCTAACAACGACATAGTCAGGGTCACATTGAGCCTAACAGGATTGAGTATTAACTTGCTCGGATCAGGTGAATTTGCAGGCTCTTTAGCGATGGCTGAAGAGTTTGGTTTTGATGTTCAAATTACCGGTGCTGGGTTGCTTAGTACATCTACAACATTGGAGGTCACTTCTTTATCGCCTGGGGGAACCCTGGATAATCAGCATCTTAATGAATTTTTAGGTTCTGTTTATCTTGTTGATAGTGGACTTAATTTGAGTGTGGTGCCGACCCTTGGAATTGAAGCAGAGGATTCTTTAGGTAACATCAGCTCAACAACTACTAGTGATCTTCTGGCATTGGGATTACTGAATGATTCCTCTCCCGCTTATCTTGTAGAAGGCGGAGCTAGCGGCGATACGCTTACTGGGTCTACTAGTGCAGATCGTATTTATGGTTATTCTGGTGACGATACCTTAACTGGTAACGCCGGTAGCGATATCCTTCGTGGCGGTGCCGGAAACGATATCCTCGATGGTGGTGACGGTAATGATATCCTGATCGGCGGATCGGGTAACGATACACAGACTGGTGGTACTGGCTTAGATCTGTTCCGTTGGGAAGCCGGTGATGAAGGCACCGCCGGTGCAGCGGCCGTTGATACAATAACCGACTTTAACTTCGTACCTGCATCAGCAGATGGCGATGTACTGGATCTGGCAGATCTTCTGCAGGGAGAAGGTAAGATCGGCACCAATCCGGGTAACCTGACAAACTATCTACACTTTGAATTTGACGGTACGAATACCACAATTTACATCAGTACTACCGGAGCCTTCCTTGGCGGCTATAACGTGGCTAACGTTGATCAGCAAATTGTACTGAGCGGTGTGGATCTGATGGGTGATTTTACGACCGATCAGGATGTAATAGCTTATCTGCTACAACACGGGAATCTGTTGGTTGATGAAGCTACGCTGGATACCAACCTGGTCGGTGGTACGACTACTATGGATGCAGTGATAACCGACAGTGATGGTGATACTGCGGGTACTTATGTTCAGTTTGATAGTACGGGTGCAACACCCCCGGCACCGCTTGCGAACTATGCTCCAGTTGTTCAGGTAAGTGGTTCTGCCTTGCTTGGAATTGTAGGTGCTGATGCCGGTACCCTGTTGGATCTGAGTAACCAGGATCTCACTGCTGCTGATCCGGACGGTAATCTGCGCTCAGTCGTCGTAGCTTTTGAGCCTACCGCTGATGTCAATCTTGATGCGCAGTCACTGACGGCTTCAGCGCAGTTAGCGGCAGAGCTCGGTCTGACCTTCACGATTGTGAATGATCAGGGACTGATTGGAGTCGTTGCGCCATCTTCAGTTCTGACTATCACCGCAATTGGTGGCGGCGATATTGATAATCTGGCAGTTAATGAGCTGCTCGCGACAGTTCAGTTTGAGAATGGCTCGAGTATTCTTAGTCTGGGTACACAGGCTCAGGTGGATCTGTTGAATGCAACGACTATCACCGCAACAGATGCAGGTGGCCTGACGGCTTCAGCATCTTTAGGCGAGTTGGCTGATGTTACCGTACTTCAGAGTATGCTGGGTAATTCGGCTATTATCGAAGGTGATAGTGGCAACAATACGTTGGATGGTACAGCTGAGAATGAGCGTCTCTACGGTTACGATGGTAATGATACGCTGAACGGTAACGGAGGAGATGATCTCCTGCGTGGTGGTTCAGGTAATGACATCCTTAATGGTGGCGATGGCAACGACATTCTGATTGATGGTGCTGGTCAGGATACCTTCAGTGGTGGAGCTGGAAACGATCTGATTTGGACAACCAGTGATCAGTACACCTCAATAGATGGTGGAACTGGCTTCGATATCCTGTTGCTGGATGGCGGTATTAACCTTGATACCTCTGTGGCGATCAACCCGATTACCAATATCGAACGTATCGATCTGGGTACTGACGACGGTAACAGTGCACTGACCCTGACCGAACAGGCAGTGTTGGATCTGACAGATGCCAATAACCAGCTACAGATTGCCGGTGATGCTCAGGATACGGTTACTGCTATCGGTGCTACCTTTGTTACATCAACTCAAATTAACGGTGTCAACTACAGCCAGTATGCTCTGGGGAGCACAACACTGTTGGTAGAAGATGATGTGAACATAGTCATCTAAGGCTTAATGATCTCTTAGCGCACATTGAGTGTGCTAAGAGATTGTTTTTGTGGCTCTACTTATTTGTTAAATAAGTGTTATATTGAATCTGTATCCCGATAAAGCACGGAGCCGTTTGGTATTCAATGATAATAAAGTCCTGCTTGCGGATTTTTCAGACCCTCAGCCTTGTTGCGCTATTTTCGATAGCGGGAGCAGTCCGTGGTGAAACGCTTTCAGCATTGAATATTACGGAAGGTTCTGAGCAGACTATCTCCTTTCAATACCTTCAGGTCGGTTCATACGGAAAGCAAAGCAACGCGTTGTCCGTGCAGTCCCAATTACTACAAAAACTTCCCGTCAGTGTGCAGGTTGTCGAGGTTGAATCGGGAGATGAGCGTCTATACCGCGTTTTGGCGGGCCCCATACCCTCAGGCGTATCCAGGCAGAGGATCGTTGAACAAATTACGTCAGAAGGATACACCTCACCAGTACTGGTGAATGCCTCTTACGGTCCGGAGATCGAATCGGCCGAGATTACCGGTGAACCGATCGCAAAGGTTAGCGTCAGCGATAATCAGCTTAATATTCAGCCACTCAGTTCGGGTATCACCGAAGTTCAGCTGTTACTCAAGGGAAATAGCAAATCCGTTAGTCTGCCGATGGTGATTGGTGCGTCTGATGCTGCTTCGAGCCGGTCAGAAACCACTGATTCGCAGAATGCGCCATCTATGGTTGAGACTATCGATGATAAGGTAACTCCCAACACCGGCAGTGAGAATGCCGCAGCTGTAGATCTGCCGGTAATATCGCCAGCACCAATGGTGCAGGATTATCAGCAATCGAAAATCCTGTCCAGATATCTGCAGGTGGGATCCTACGGGAAACAGGAAAATGCCCTGAAAGCACAGCGTAAGCTGAGCGAAAAATTATCCGTCGGAGTAAAGGTTACCGAAGCTGAATCAGGTGGTCGTCGTCTATACCGGGTGCTAGTAGGGCCTCTGGCAACGGAGGATGCGCAGGAGTTGATCGATCAGATTATTTCCGCAGGCTATGCAACTCCGATATTGGTTAGCTCCTCTTCCGTGGATGAAGTAGCGATTACTGATTCACCCTCTCAACAACCGCAATCGGTTAACGGAACTATAACACTCGCTGATCTGGTAAATCGTTCGTTAAGTATTAACCCGGAGGTGCAGGCTGACACTGCAAAGGTGCAGCAGATGATGACCGAGGTCTCTATAGCTGAGAATGGCTATTGGCCATCACTGGAGTTGTCTGCAGGCCCTGAGCGTGGGCTGACCGGGGAGTTGGGATATGACGTTGTGCTGTCACAGATGCTGTTTGACTGGGGTAAGGTCTCCAGCAACGTTGATGCGGCTAGTGCAAAAGAACGACAACAGGCAAATAACCTGCTTATTACGCGTAATGACGCTGCGCTGGAACTGGTCGAAATACTTTTTGATATCCAGACTGCGCGCCAAAAACTGGTGTCAGTTGAATCCTATACCGCACGCCTTGAGTCTCTGCATAAGCTGATAGAAGAGCGTGCTAAAGGCGGCTACAGCGATAGTGCTGAGATGGGAAGAATCCGTCAGGCTCTAGGGTATATGGATGAGGAGCGCGGTGTTGTTAATGGTCAGCTCTTGAAGGCAGAGAGTCAGTATCGGTTGCTTCTCAATAAACAGTCTATTGATCTGCCATCTCTTGAGGCGCCCGTTAATATACTGGATCGTTACGCAACTCAGAACGCGTTGGATAAGGTTGTTGCCCGTTCGCCTAAATCGCTGTCAGCTCAGGAAGAACTTAATCTGGCTCAGGCTCAGATGAATAACGCTGATGCAGCGATTAAACCGCGGGTGGTACTGGAGGCGGGAGCTCAGAAAAGATCTGTGGGTGGCCAGATGACGCAGGATTCGTCGATTGCTCTGAGAATTAAAATGGATCCGATGCAGGGGTTATCAGGCTTTCAACGGGTTAAATCTGAAGAGCAGGGGCTGAAAGCGGCTCAGTGGCGAATCGATGCGGTCCATCGGGAGCTGATCAGAGGGTTTAATACCAAGCGTGAAACGAGTCTGGCACAGATACAGCGTATGCGCGCACTGGATGTCCAGCTTAGTCATACCTCGGCAATTCGAAATACCTATAAAGAGCAGTTTGTAGCAGGCTTGCGTACGCTTGATGACCTGATTGGTATGGAGCGTGAGGCGTATGGCATGGAATCGCAGAAGGTAACTGCATCTAATGAATATTATCGTATCCCCTACCGGGCAGCGGCAGAACTGGGATTGTTAATCCAGATGATTGCCGGCGAGTTGTAAAAGTTTTTAGCAGATGAGTAGTGGCGTAGAAGTGGGCTCGCAGAAAGAGTTAGGGACGGGGCGTCAGTTCCGGTTTAAAAAAACGGGAACTGACAGTCTGCTTCTGGGGCTGGAATCGCTTTGTGCGCAGCATGGTCGGGATCTGTCGATCGCTGAACTGACCGATGGACTGCCGGTTGAAGCTGGTCGCTTACCGCTTAACTATGTTCCCCGTGCACTTCAGCGTGCCGGACTCAGTGCTCGTGTTACGCAGATGGATCTGGACTCGTTGAGTTCAAGGCTGCTGCCAGCGTTGCTGCTGACTAAGGATGACTCCAGTCTACTATTAATAGGTTGGAGAGATGGTCTGGCTCAGGTGTTGATTCCTGAAGCTAAGAGTGGCGAGCAGGCGATGTCGTTCGAAGAGCTGCAGTCGCTTTATGCGGGAACTGCTGTTCTGGCAAAACCTAAATATCAGCCGGATGGACGTGCGGGTGATTATGCACGAGATGAAACCGAACACTGGCTGAAAACACCTCTTAAAGCCTGCTGGCCCGCTTACGCTGAAGTTGGTGTTGCGTCCCTGGTAGCAAACCTTCTGGCAGTATCTTCCGCACTCTTTGCTCTTCAGGTGTATGATCGCGTTGTTCCCAATGAAGCCTTCGATACTCTGCTGGTTTTAGCGGCTGGAGTGA
>JBFEXW010000133.1:0-6183 GCA_041562495.1 Marinobacterium sp.
ACGATTGTTGTAATCATTGCAGTTGCTATGTGTGCTTTCGACTTCGTTCGTTCCATTAAGGCGAAGGAAGAGCACTGATGGTTAAACCCGTTTTATGGGTGACCCGTCAGCTCACTGATCCAGTAATGGATCGTGCGCGTCGTGATTATCAGGTGTTGGAAAACCCTGATGATCACGTTATGTCTGCGGACGAATTGATTCAGGCAAGTCGCGAAGCTGATGCGCTGATGATCTGTCACTCAGAACATTTTACCGCTGAAGTTGTTGCTCAACTTGATCCACGCCTGAAGATCATAGCGAACCACTCCGTAGGGGTTGATCACTGTGATCTTAAGGCTCTGGCATCACGTGACATCTGCGTAACCAATACGCCGGATGTATTGAGTGATGCGACAGCGGAAATAGCGATGCTACTGATGCTTGGCGCTGCTCGCCGAGCCTATGAAGGCGATCATATGGTTCGCACCGGTCAGTGGAATGACTGGGCGCCGAAGATGATGAACGGCTTTCAGATTAGCGGTAAACGCCTGGGTATCGTTGGAATGGGGCGTGTTGGTCAGGTTGTTGCTGAGCGCGCACGTGGCTTTGATATGGAAATTCACTACCATAATCGTAAGCCGTTGCCGGATGAACTTCAGAAAGGCGCAGTCTATCACGATTCTCTGGAATCGCTGTTGACGAGCGTTGATGTGGTGTCACTGAACTGCCCGGCAACACCGGAGAACATTGATCTGATCAATGATCGTACATTGGCGATGATGCGGCCGGGATCAATACTTGTTAATAGCGCACGTGGTGCTCTGGTTGATGAAGATGCGCTGATAAGTGCATTGGAATCAGGTCATCTGCGTGCTGCCGGTTTAGACTGTTTCAAAGTCGAACCGGGTGGAAACCCTGAACTGGCAAAATGCGAACAGGTGTTCATGTTGCCTCATATCGGCTCTGCAACGGATGACACCCGCGCAGCGATGGGGTTCAGAGCGCTTGATAATCTGGATGCATTTTTTTCAGGTAAGACACCGGGTGACCGTGTAAACTGACCATGCCACTCCATTGGCATTCAGTCGTTAGTTAAAGCCCTGGTTAGCGCCGGGGCTTTATTTGTTATAGGGGTAGTCTCGATGATCTCCGCAACTTCTTCGAACCGCACACAGCTATTTACACCGGTTCTGATCGCCAGCAGCCTTGTGCTGATGCTGGGGTTCTCTATCCGTGCATCCTTTGGTTTGTTCCAGCTTCCGATAGCGAACGAATTTGACTGGCTTCGCAGTGATTTCTCACTGGCGATCGCTATCCAGAATCTGGCCTGGGGTATTGGGCAGCCGATATTTAGTGCAATAGCTGAGAAGTTTGGTGATCGTAAGGCGATCGTTCTTGGTGCACTCTGCTACGCAGTGGGTCTGGTTCTGTCAGCTTTTGCCATAACGCCCGGCCAGCACCAGTTGCTCGAAGTGATTGTGGGCTTTGGAATAGCAGGAACCGGATTTGGCGTAATTCTGGCGATCGTGGGTCGTGCTGCATCCGACAAAAACAGGTCTCTGGCACTGGGTATTGCTACGGCTGCAGGGTCTGCTGGGCAGATTGTTGGTCCACCGGTTACGGCGGCCTTGCTTGGTCACTGGAGCTGGCAGGAGGTATTTACCATTCTGGCTGGTGTCGTGATGCTGAGTCTGCTCTGCCTGCCATTTATTACGGCGCCAACAAAGCAAGGAGGTTCGCAGAATGCTGATCAGGGATTGGTTAAGGTTGTAGGACAGGCCATTCGGGACAAGTCCTATATCTTTATCTTTATCGGTTTCTTCTCTTGCGGTTATCAACTTGCTTTTATAACGGCCCACTTTCCGGCGTTTATCTCTGAACTCTGCAGTACCATACCTCCTAACAGTCTGGTTCGCTCATTTGGTGTAAGCAGTTCAACTACGCTAGGTGCGGTGGCTATTGCTCTGGTGGGTTTTGCCAATATCGGCGGTACTATCATGGCGGGTTGGTTGGGTAGCCGATATTCCCGTAAGTACCTGCTGGCAATGATCTACGCATTGCGTACACTGGTTGCTTCAACCTTTATCCTGTCGCCGATCACACCTGAATCGGTGGTGGTCTTCTCCATTCTTATGGGCGCGCTCTGGCTCGCAACAGTGCCTCTGACATCGGGCCTGATCGCGCAGATCTATGGTCTGCGTTATATGGGTACGCTTTACGGTTTGGTGTTCTTTTCGCACCAGTTAGGTGGTTTTATAGGGGTTTGGCTGGGCGGCTATATGTACGACCTGTACGGCAACTATAATCTGGTATGGTGGGTTGGTATCGGCGTGGGTGCGCTGTCCGCTATTATTCATCTGCCTGTTGATGAATCACCGAGACGTCAGCCCGAGTATCAGCTGCAACCCGTTTAAGTGGGGTCGCTATGAAGCTTAATTCGACCACCAATGCGGGTTGCCAGAAAGATTCCGGTCAGGCTGAGTATTGCCGAGAAGATCCAGGTCAGGCTCCAGTCGCCATAGGATGAGGCAATCAAGGCCAATAACGGCGGTGATGAGAGCTGACCAATAGCCGAGCATTGAAGCATCCAGCCTGTTGTTGTAGGGACAAGCTCAGGAGCAGGAGCCAACTTCACCGCCAGAAAGAAGAGCACTCCGGGGATAATCCCACCGACGGATGAGAAGATCAGTACCGCAATGTATTGTGTCCAGGCTTGCGCAAACAGCGTCCCTGAATAGGTAACCCAGGTCATCAACGCCATCACCGCGAAGGTGAAGACAATCAGATGCTGCGCCTTATAGCCTGCGTGAATCAGCTTACCGGATAGCATATTGCCAAGGGTGTTGATCAACGCGGCGCCTGCAGTAAGCAGCCCTACGATACCGCCACTGATACCCATTTCGGTATAGATCGTCGGCAGGAAGCCGATCACTGCAAGCCATTGACCGGAATAACAGGCAAACATGACCGCGAGCAACCAGGGGTTTGCGTGACTTAGTGTGCGCGTTAACTGGGAGATTAACTTAAATTGAGGTCGTACCTTAATCGACAGATCGCTGTGTTGGTCAACAGAAGCGGGAATTGCTGATTTAAACCAGAATAAACACCCAAGTGTGAGGATAGAAACGAACCACCACCAGCCCGTCCAGCTGAAGTCGGCAATAACCCAGGGGCCAATTAACATTCCGATGCCGGTACCAAAGCCCATATAGCAGCCCCACCAGCCCATACGCAGGCTGAGTAACTCTTGGGGTACCAGCTGTCTTATCAGTCCAGGTCCGGTCAGGGCAACCATCAGAAAGCCCAGCCCCTCAATCACACGCAGTGTAAGTAGTAACCAAGTGGACTCTACAAAGCCGCCTATGAGGCTGGTCACTGTCAGTAAGGAAAGACCGCGCAGCGCACTGCGGCGTAAACCCTTAGCACTGACCAGATAGCCAATCAGCACGCCGCCAAGCATTCCTGCGAGCTGTACCAGAGACAGAAGAAATGCTGACTCAACAAGTGAGATGCCCAGGTCGGCCTGAAGTGCCGGAATAGCAGGAGGCAGCTTTCCAATATGAAGTGCGCCAACCGTACCAGCTACCAGTACAATCCACTCTGGCGCGATATTAACCTTTGATGACGTTATCAATCTTCCGGACCAGAAGTAGTGGGGGGCAGAGTAAATAACCTCCGAACCCCTATTGATTATTGTATTCCAGAAAGTTTATGAAACCCTGAGATCGACCGATCCCCGACGTTCACAGAATAGCCACTGGCCATTCTCTTTGCGTAAGCGATCGCGGAAGGTGCCAACCAAATGAGGCGCGTTAGCGACCAGAGGTCCACCCTCATCGACCGTTGAGAAGAGCAGGATGTAGCTGACGGCGCTCGCTTCCTCTGCTGATTCAACCTCAACAACAACGTTGCTGATGATATGCCGACTGAAGCGTGCTGGACGATTGTTAAAGGCGGTAAGTATTTTATCCCTGCCCTGAATCGGATCGTCTGGCTGGCTTGGGCGGGCAAAGGTTGCATCCTCGGTGAAGAGTGATACCAGCGTGTTGTAGTCTTGGTTGTCATTCAGTGTGGCAAAACGTTTGATCTGGCGTTCGCACTCGTGTTCGGCTAGCATTTTTTCGATCGGAGTCATTTTGGGTTGTGCTCTGTGGGTTCGGTGGATTTAATGCTTATCGTTCACTGCTGAGTATACGCAGTTTGTTATCTGATTCTGTCATCCCTTTCAGCATCTCAGGATATCTGAGCGCTGAATTCGCGTGTTCACGCATAGTTGCTTCAGCTCGGGCGCCCTGTTGCCGATCAATCGCATCAAATACGGTTCGGTGCTGCATATGGGCAAAAAAGAAGCGCCGGTACTCCGCTTTAAGGTCGCTCCTGTCGAAGGCCAGAGAGTTGACTGAGGCGAATGGAAGGTGCTCGTTTCTTTGTAGCGCTGAGCTGATTGCCGGGTTGCAACTGGCTTCGAGAATAACCGAATGGAAACGCCTGTTCAGTTCGTGATAGGTCTCGATATCTTCTTCGTTAAGATACCCCTTGTCGAACAGCGCATCACCCTGATACAGGCAGTCCATAAGCGTTTTACGGTGGTCAACTGTTAATCCGTTCTCCGCAGCTTGGCGGGCTGCCAGTCCTTCCAGTGTGCCGCGTACTTCAACAGCTCCATAAAGCTCTGCCTGTGTGACTTCGCGGACGCGGTATCCCCGTCCTTCCAGCTTAATCAGCAAGCCTTCCTGTTCAAGTGAACGAAAGGCGATGCGCACAGGAGTGCGGGATACGCCGAGCCGCTCTGCGGTAGGTATTTCAGCAATTCTCGATCCACCCTTCAACTCCTCTGAAAGGATCATCTGTCGCAACATACTAATTACCCGCTGTCCGGCTTTGCTCATCAAAAATTCCATGTTTTTAAAATTATTGGATCCAGAATATGCAATAAATCTTGATATCAATCAAATAATGGCACTATATTGGATCCGACAAAGCGTTGGGAGGGATTGATCTTTATCTGAGAACATTCTTCGAGTGACTTGTCACTTCCTCCTTCATAAAAGAATAAGCTAAATATCGGGAGTCCCCTCCATATGAAATTCAAACTTCGTCGCACGGTTGCTTCATTTGTATCAACCGCCGCAATACTGGCAGCCGCTTCTGCTGCTTCAGCTGAAGAGCAGTTCAAACTGGCTCACTTTGTATCGCCAAAGCATACAATTACACAATCTATCGTTGAGCCTCTGAAACAGGGTGTCGAGACTGATAGTAAGGGTGATATGCAGATTAGTGTTTACCCAGGTGGTGAGCTGGGTGCGGGTCCAGTCGAGCAGTATGTGCGTGCTCTTCAGGGTGTAGCGGATATCACCTGGGGTCTGGCTGGATACACCTCGTCTCAGTTTGAAAAGACGATGCTGGTAGAACTGCCTGGTGCCATTCCTGAAGGCAAAACAGGCTACGACATGCTATGGAACGCGTTTGACAGCAAACTTAAATCAGAGTTTCCTGGTACCCGTCCGCTGGCAATGTGGGTGAGTGAACCAAACGTGTTCATTATGAAAGACAAAGAGATCAACACACCTGACGATCTTAAAGGTCTGAAACTGCGCGTGTCTGGCAAGATGGCTGCTGACGTGATCTCTGCTTTGGGTGCTACGCCAGTTCAGATGCCTGCACCGCAGATGTACAACGCTCTGCAGACTGGTCTGATCGACGGAATCGTTACCGGTTCAAGTGCTATCAGCGACTTTAAACTGGACGAAGTTGCCAATGTTTACACCGTTGGTGCGCCATTGGGTCAGATTATGTTTTACCTGGTTATGAACCAGAAACGTTATGACTCTCTGAGTGATGAACAACGTGCAATCTTCGACAAACACAGCGGCCGCGGTCTTTCTAAGAGCGGTGAAGAATCCTGGCAGTCTGTTGCTGATGCAACGCTGGAACGCCTGACTGCTTCATCCGATGAGAAAGTTATCAACCTGTCTGCAGACCAAATTGCAAAGTTCAATGCAATTATCGAGCCTCTGGTTGCTAATTACCTGAATGCTGATTCTGAGCGTCAGGCGACCATGGACGCGATGCTCAATAAGTAAGTGAGAAAATAACCGATGACCAACCTATTAAGGCGAGTCTCGTTGGTGATGGACAGGCTGATCAGCCTGTCCATCACCAACGAGACTCGCCTTAATAGGTTGGTCATCGGTTATTTTCTCA
>JBFEXW010000134.1:0-6167 GCA_041562495.1 Marinobacterium sp.
AGCTGTACAATATTCATCTCAAGCTGATCAGCCCAGGCGCTAACAGTTTGTTCCATACTGACCGGCACTGCATCCATCAGATGGGTGCGTCCTGTTTTTATCTGACCGGAAAGGCTCTCCGCTTTATTTCGTGTGACGGATGCCAGATAGCTGAGTGCAGGGATCAGTGCGATCTCGAGTTCAGTGGCTGCTGCCAAATGGATGGTGGTCGGAATGATGTCGTTACTGCTCTGGGAACAGTTCACATGATCGTTCGGGTCGACTTTCTGGATACTGGTTCGATTGGCGATATGTGCGATCACTTCATTGGCATTCATATTGGTACTGGTACCCGATCCGGTCTGGTAGATATCAACCGGAAAGTGCTGCATCAGCTTCTCGTCCTGCAGCAACTGATCTATCGCATCGTTGATCGAATCAGCAATCGTTTGATCCAGAAGTGATAGTCTGGCGTTGGCTCTGGCGGCTGCCAGTTTGGCTATAAGCAGGGCGCGAATAAAGGTGTGTGGCATCCGCTGACCGCTGATCGGAAAATTATTGATCGCCCGTTGCGTCTGCGCCCCATAGAGTGCATCACCAGGTATCTCAACTTCACCTAAGCTGTCGGTCTCCCTGCGGTAACTTGCCATCTCTGAGTCCATCCTTCGTTATCATTAGTAGCATAGTTCAGAATTTGAATGTTGGTTACGGGGGTAAAAGATAGAAGGGAGGGTTAGTGCGCTAGCGCAATAAATCGGTAAATTGTTAACGGGTTATCGAACGATAATGTCTTAAGAAAAGAGACAGAGCCTTCCCCAATGACAGGGGAGGGCTCTGCCAATCGCTGGATCAGGGGGCAGCCGCCAGTGACGGCAGCCAGAGTACGATTGACGGGAACATAAACAGCACAGCGATGGTTACCGCATCGGCGATAAAGAACGGAGTTACGCCCCGGAAAACATCCTGAACACTCAGATCTTTACGCACACCGGCTACAACAAAACAGTTCAGTCCAATCGGTGGCGTGATCAGGCAGAACTCAGCCATCTTGACTACAAGAATACCAAACCAGACTGCACACATTGGACCGGACATGCCAAATACACTATCGGCTGCGCTGACCGCTTCGCCGCCATTCAGTGCCATTACAGTTGGATAAACGATTGGTAGTGTCAGCAACATCATACCGATCGCATCCATAAACATGCCAAGTACCGCATAGCCCAGCAGGATCAGCGCAAGCGTCAGTACAGGCGACTGATCAAGCGAGTTTATCCAGTCTGAGAAGGCTGTTGGGAGATCTGCAAACCCGAGAAAACGGACATAGATCAGTACGCCCCAGATGATAGTAAACATCATCACTGAAAGCTTGGCTGTATCGAGGATGGCGCGTTTGAACTGGGCAAAGGTCATCCCTTTGACAATCGCCATAACCAGCACGATAAATGCACCGATAGCGCCGCCCTCTGTCGGCGTGCCCAGCGCTTCGCCAAAAGGGTTGTAGACGAACAGAATGATCACAGCGACAACGCCAAAGATTGGCAGTGCCGAGGGCAGCGATCTGAAACGTTCGGCCCAACTGAATCCGCTTATCGGTGGGCCGAGGCGCGGAATGGCGATCGCAAGACCTACGATCAGAGCGACATAGATCAGCGCTGAAACTGCACCCGGAAGGAAGCCTGCAAGAAGCAGTTGCCCTACGTCCTGCTCAACAATGATGGCGTAGATGACCAAAATTGCAGATGGCGGGATCAGCGATGCCAGAGTTCCACCAGCCGCGACTACACCCGCCGCAAAGCGTTTGTCATAGCCAAGTTTAAGCATCTCCGGAATTGCGATCCGGGCAAATACCGCTGAAGTTGCCACACTCGCTCCCGATACGGCGGAGAAGCCTGCTGTAGAGAACACTGTAGCGACAGCCATACCACCTGGCATCCAGCCGACCCAGCGTTTAGCTGCTTCGAATAGCGAGCGTGTCAGACCGGCGTAATAGGCGAGATAGCCGATCAGAATAAAGGTTGGTATTAAAGATAGTGCCTGACTAGCGATCTTTGAGTGAGGGACCTGCCCTGCTGTTTTAGCTGCGACGGTCAGTGCCCAGGTGAAGTCTTCAGGATCAAAGGATTTTTTTGCCCAGAAGATCCAGATCAGGCCTACAAGTCCTGCCAGACCCGCAGCGAACGCAACACGCATTCCAAGAACGACAAAGAGCAGGAGCCCGGCGGTTACGGCAATACCGATATCTATACTAGTCATCCTTAACTGACTCCATGCCTTCGAGTTGTAGTGCTTCGCGTTCTACTAGGGTGGCCAGATCCTCAATCAGCGGAACTGCAACAGGCTGAGTGTTACCGGTAATCAAGGCTTGAGTATAGCCACATAACTGAATAATCAGGCGTGTCGCGAGTATCGTCAGAGCGATCGGAGCCAACAATTTTGCGGGCCAGATCGGTAGCCCGATATCGATGGTTGAGTCGCGCGACCAGAGCGGTGACGCAAAGTCAAAGCTGCGCTGGAAATGAGTAAAAGAACCCCAGATCAGCAACACAACCAAGAGCAGAATTGCCACTGTGGTAATCCATTCAACAGCCCAGAGTGCGCGCCCTTTAAGGTGGTTAACCACCATGTCCATGCGGATATGACCACCATCCCGTTGGGTGTAGGCGATGCCCATAAAGGCGATCAACGGCATAAACTGTTCGATCCAGTCGATATAGCCGGGAAGTGGGTGGTTGAACAGATTGCGCCCGCCCACCGACATAACCGCAAGAAAAATAAGACCGACTACTGTAAAACCGCTGATCAGTGCCAGTGAGGTTTCCAGTCGATGCAGTCTGACATCTAATTTGCTCAGTAGAGAGTTGTCCGTCAGGACCGAAGCTGCACTTGCCATGGTCTCTCCAAAAAATGAAAGAAGCGGGGCAGAACCCCGCTCATAGGTGGACTATTTAGCGATGGTAGTTTGGACCAGATCAAGTAGTTCCTGTCCTGGAATACCTTTGGCATTCATGGCTTCTACCCAGGCTTTAGCGGCTGGGGCAGCCACGCTGTTTCGGAACTCATTGAGCGTATCTTCAGAGAAGCTGATCTGCTCAATCGATTTATCGTCCAGCGTTTTCCACCAGCGATCCATGGTCTTGTTGTTGTAGTTGTCGACGTAGTATTTGAGCGCTTCGTCGACTGATCCGAGCAACGCATCACGATTTGCATCTGACAGATCGTTAAGTGCATCGGTATTGACCACAACCGGGCAGTTTACGGTGCCGGGGTTCAGGTTAGTGGTCCACCATTTACCGACCTCAACAGTACCGTATGATAGGTGGGCGTGAGGGGCAAAAGATGCTGCTGTAATTACGCCGCTGTCGAGTGCCTGACGCACTTCTGACGCAGACATTGAACTGGGTACCGCACCCACTTCACGCATCGCTTCACCGATACCACCGGTTGCACGAACCGCCATGCCGGTAAAGTCTGTGAGTTTATGCGGCGCATCACCCTTACCCAGAATATTGTACTGCGGCATTGGAGATGGCATCAGCAGGGTTGCGTTCCAGCGAGCCAGATCCTTTTTAACAGCGGGATGGTTGTACACCGCCATTGAGACCTCAACCTCTTTATCGAGATCCTCTACACCTAGGAATGGCAGCTCTAGTACAGTAACGGTAGGGTTTTTATCGGGGTGGTATCCGGCACAAAACTGCGCCATTTCGAATGCACCGACAGAGATGCCATCGAGGTTTTCACGGTTTTTTGAAAGACCGCCGTATGACAGGTTCAGTGTGAATTCGCCGTTTGTTTTCTGACTTACCAGCTCGGCTATTTTTTCAACGTGCTCAGTAAATGCGCGACGCTTACCCCAAAGGCTGACGTTCCATTCAACTGCAGCTGCTTCACCCGCAATAGAAGCGCCCAGTGCAATCAGTATCGCTTTACTCAGTGTGCTTTTAATCATTTCTGTCTCCGTTTATTTTATTTTTCGGACCTGAAATAGATTAACGAGTGCTGACAAGATCGCTATGAAGAAAATTGCCTGTTGTCAGTTGCCTGTTGGCGGATTTCCGCAGTTATTCAACAGTACCTGTTTATCCATACTCAGCTTCACCATCTTCTCGTTTAATGTCCGGCGTCCGATACCCAGCTCTTCAGCCACATCATCCATGCGTCCCTGTTGCTCGACCAGAACCTTGCTGATCAGAGCACGTTCAAATGCGGCAACTGCGGGTCGTAGTTTATTACTGACCGGTGGAGTTCCTTCGGCATTTTGCTGAGCATCTGTTACCGAGCAGGGGCGGGTACGGGACAGCAGTACGCGCCGCTCCGCAAGATGCATCAGCTCGCGAACATTGCCCGGCCAACTGTGGGTCATCAGCCAGGTAAGGTCGCCGGTCGACAGCTCCGGTACCTCGATAGCATAGGCGCGAGAAAACTGTTCGGTGTAATGGGAAAACAGCAGTCCAATATCTTCGCCGCGCTCATCGAGTGATGGCATCGACAGGCTAAGCCCGTTAAGCCGGTAGATCAGATCTGTACGCAGCAGCCCCTGCGAGATGATCTGATCGGTCTCAATATTTGTAGCTGAGAGGATGCGGATATCCGCCTGCTGAACATCAATGCTGCCAACATGCTGATACTCTTTATGTTCGATCAGTTGCAGTAGCTGCGCTTGACTATGCGGTGACAGCTCAGTTACCTCGTCCAGGAACAGGGTTCCGCCTTGTGCCAGACTGACATAGCCTGGCTGTGTCTCGGTGCCAAATATCATTGATCCGAAGTGGTTTTCATCAATGACGGCACAGTTCACCGTGATAAAGGGGTTTGAATAACGATTTGACAGCGTGTGGATTGCCCGTGCGGCAAGCTCCTTTCCAGTCCCTGTCTGACCGGTGATCATTACTGGTGCCTCCGAGGGGGCATACTCCTGGATCTGGTTGCGTACCGACAGCACGGGAGTACTCTGACCCAGAAGTAGATTCTCCAGACCCGACAGGCGCTCGACCTGCTCCTGTAACTGCTCATTGTGTCGTTTCAGACGGTCCTGATCGCCTGCATGTTTAGCCGCCAGCAGTAGTCGTTTGGGGTCGTAGGGTTTCTCGAGAAAATTGTATGCGCCTCTGGACATCGCTTTAACCGCCATCTCGATATCACCGTGTGCAGAGACAAAAATAACCGGTGGGCAGTGGGGTTGATCACAGATCTTCAGAAAGGCATCCAGACCATTTACCCCCGGCATCCGGACATCGCTGATCACCAGGTTGGGAGATACCTCGTTCAACTGCTTATCCAGATCTGAGGCGTTGCTTCGTTGCACAACCCGCCAGCCGCTCTGTTCCAGCAGATGAGACAGGGATTCGCGTACATCCTGTTCATCATCGATAACCAGTGCGACCAGTGCATCCGTGTTTGCCATCAATCGTTCTCGTTATAGGTTTTGGGAAGTCGGACATAGAAGATCGCGCCGCCCGCAGGGTTCTCTTCGGCCCAGATCTCACCATGATGCTCAGATACTATAGCGGTGCAGATCGCTAGCCCCAAGCCCAGACTGTTACCCTGAGTTCCTGTTGTGTAAAAAGCCTCAAACAGCTGCTCCGGGCTTTGACCACCAAACCCAAGCCCGTTGTCAGTTATACTCAGAAGCCAGCTTTGTAGCTCTTCGGTGATCGCAATCTTTATCTGTGGTGCTGGTGTTTCGATCAGCGCATGACAGGCGTTGGTGATCAGATTGATGACGACCTGCTCCAGTCGCTGCATGCGCCCCTCCAGAAGAGAGGGCGATTCAGGCAACTGGCGTTTCAAATTGACCTTGTACAGTTCTAACTTGTCCTCAGTCAGCCGTATCGCGTTGTTCACCACCAGGTTCAGATCGATCTGCTTAACCTTGTTGGTATCTGGACGAGAGAAAGCGCGCAGTTCGTCGGTGGTGTTCTGCATCCGCTGAGCAACCTTGGACAGCTGTATGAAAAGCTTAGGATCCGCTTCACCTGCCTTACTCAGTTCAGCGGCAGCCAGATAGTTACGAAATGTTGATAGTGGCTGACCAAGCTCATGTATAACAGAGGCTGAAAGCTGTCCTAGTGCCGCCATACGACTCGACTGAATAAGACGTGCCTGCGCTTTGGCGAGATCCTGTTCAGTCTGTTTGCGTTCATAAATCTCCTGCTCTAAGCGTTGATTGATCGTCTCCAGTTCCC
>JBFEXW010000135.1:0-6166 GCA_041562495.1 Marinobacterium sp.
GCCTGCATCAACTGCAAGCCCTTTAAGAATGGTGCCTCGAGGCGGAATCGAACCACCGACACGAGGATTTTCAATCCTCTGCTCTACCAACTGAGCTATCGAGGCGAGGCGGTGTGCATTAAACCTTTGGCTGCGAGTTAAGTCAACTCTTAGCGCGTGTTAATCGTCTATTTTTCAATGGCTTGATCAGGATTTGATGCCAAACTCATCACGATACGCCTGAATTGCCGCCAACTCTTCAGCTTTATCACCCTGCTCGGCAAGATACTCGACCAGATCATCAAGGCTGATAATGCTGGCAACCTTCATACCGTAGTCGCGCTCTACTTCCTGAATGGCTGAGAGTTCACCTTGACCTTTTTCCATGCGATTCAGGGCGATCACTGTGGCTGCGGGAGTAGCACCAGCATTGTTTATCAGCGTCATCACTTCACGGATTGCGGTGCCAGCGGTGATAACGTCATCGATGATCAGTACGCGACCTTCGAGTGGAGCGCCAACCAGATTTCCGCCCTCGCCATGATCTTTTGCCTCTTTACGGTTAAAAACGTAAGGAACATCTTTTCCATAGTCGTTCGCCAGTGCGACAACAGTGGTTGCTGCTAACGGAATCCCTTTGTATGCAGGGCCCAGCATGACATCGTAGTTGATACCAGCGTCTTCAATGGCTGCCGCATAAAAGCGACCCAGTTTTGCCAGAGCCCCGCCGGTGTTAAACAGACCTGCATTGAAAAAGTAAGGGCTTTTACGGCCAGATTTCAGTGTGAATTCGCCAAATTTCAAGACACCTTTCTCAATAGCAAACTCAATAAATTCGCGCTGATATGCCTGCATCTGGTGGTTCCCCCCTGAAGATCGTTCAAAATTTGCTCGCAAGGATAACTGAACGTCCGGTTTTCGCCAAAAAAATAGCCGCTATTTGCTTAATAAATTTAAATTTGGCAACTAGATGGCTACAATCAGAGTTTAAATAAACGCTATTGAATAAAAAACGGAGTGAAACACTCGATGCGGGTAATCACCTTCAATACTCAGGGTATCGAAAATGCCGCCGATAACGGCTTCTTCGACTGGATGGCTAAGCAGGATGCAGATGTCGTTTGTCTGCAGAACCTCAAGGCACGTGAGTATCAACTGGATGGTGATCGTTACCACCCCGAAGGCTATCATTCCTACTTCTTTGAAGCTTGGGAAGATGGCTACAGTGGTGTCGCGATCTACACGCGTCATGTACCTAAAGCGATTATGACTGGTCTGGGCTTTGAGCAGTGTGATACGCAAGGTCGTTTTATTCAGGCAGACTTTGATAAGGTCAGCATCGCCTCCTTTACGATCCCATCAGGCCTGAAGAGCGAAGATGATCAAAACTTTAAGATGGAGTATCTGGAGCACTTTGCGGGTCATATGCGTAAGACTCTGCGTAAGCGTCGCGAGTTTATTTTTGCTGGTACCGTGAATATCGCGCACAAGCCAATTGATCTCAGTAACTGGTATGTAAACCAGAAGGTGTCTGGATTCCTGGAATCTGAGCGTGAGTGGATCGATGAGCTGTTCTGCGAGATGGGCTATGTCGATGCGATGCGTGAAGTTAACAAGGATGAGCGTCAGTTCACCTGGTGGCCTGATTACAACCGTGCCTGGACACTGAATGAAGGTGCACGTCTGGATTATCAAATTACAACCGCAAACCTGCGTAAAACGGTTACCTCGGCAACCATCTACAAGGGTGAGCGCTTTTCTGATCACGCCCCGCTGATTATCGATTACGCAGTAGATCTTTAATCCACCGCTAGCATTTATGAAAAGAGCGCCTTAGAGCGCTCTTTTCGTTGAGGCTGTACGATATATTCAGGCTTTCAGAGCTTCCTGCTGTGCGGCAGTGAGCTCATTAATCCCTTTCTTCGCCAGTTCCAACATCGCATTCAGTTCATCCTGAGTGTAAGGCGCGCCTTCAGCTGTGCCCTGTACCTCAACGAAACCGCCTTTGTCTGTCATCACAACATTCATATCGGTATGTGCTGTTGAATCTTCAGCGTAGTCCAGATCCAGAACAGCTTCTCCTTTATAGATGCCGACAGAAACGGCTGCGATCTGAGAGATAATCGGGTTGCCTTTCATTGCGCCATGCTTATCTTTTTTCAAAAATGCTACAGCATCACAGAGCGCAACATAACCACCGGTAATAGACGCAGTGCGTGTGCCGCCATCAGCCTGAATGACATCACAGTCGATGGTAATGGTGTTTTCACCCAGCTTGTCGAGGTTCATCGCCGCGCGTAGAGAACGACCGATCAGGCGCTGAATCTCCAGTGTGCGTCCGGACTGTTTGCCGCGTGCAGCTTCGCGATCTGTACGCGTGTTGGTGGCGCGCGGCAGCATGCCATATTCAGCCGTTACCCAGCCGGAACCAGATCCACGGAGAAAGCGGGGTACACCACGGTCAACGCTCGCAGTGCATAGTACCTTGGTGTTGCCAAACTCTACTAAGACCGATCCCTCAGCGTGCATCGTGTAGTTACGCGTAATTTTAATTTCGCGCATCTGATCTGGTTTGCGTCCGCTTGGGCGCATCGCTTGGAGACCAAGGTTCTTTAGCTGGTCGGATATAGTAGAGCTCATAGCAATCCTTCAAGTTATGGAGCTGCAGTGTTATCTGCAGAGACGGTGACTGATATAGTATTGATGGATACGAATTTTAATAGAGAACGCGCACTTATGACACAGAGTATGACCGCTTTTGCTCGCAAAGAAGCCAGCTATCGGGTGGGTTGAGCTGGGAGATACACTCTGTGAATCACCGCTATCTCGCACCTAAGCTTAAACTCCCGGAATTCCTGCGCGGTCTGGAACTGCCGATACTCGATCAACTGCGTTCAAAACGGGACAGAGGGGAGGTTGAGTGCACGCTTCGATATCAGGGTAGTGGCGTTGCACTCTAAGGTAATGGTTGATGTAGTAGCTGAATGTCCCGATGTGATTGCTTACGTTATCGGCTAACTCGGGCTTTCTTGATAAGAGATCAATATCGACTGGTCGCGAATATACTGCTGACGTGTCAATTCAACGTTATTGCTGATCGCGACATAACGGGTAACGGCAGCCAAGCGACAGATAATTGCTGCCTGCTGAATAAAGCGCTTAAAAAACACTTTCTGTAGATTGAGTTCTGCGTCACCCATACTGCTACTTTTTTCAAACATCTGGTATATATAACGATACTAATATACCTTATACAACGATCTCACATCAGGCCAAATCACCGTCAAAATTCATTATTCAATCGTTCCTGGAAATTGTGTTCTTGTTTGCTGACACCGGTTCTTTTGATAGCAAGAATTCATTGAAATACTGCTATATCTATCAACTATAAACTTAAGTTTATCCGCTTTTTACTAACGATTATTGTCTACCGATGAGAATTCACTAGGATGGAACGGAATGCACCACTATCTTCAGGAGTCCACATGACTACTCTCACCCGAAGTTTATATTTTCTGCTCTTTAGTATCGCGACCGCAGCCAATGCTCAAGTAATACCCAAGGTTACTTCAGGAACAGTGGTAATTTACTCAAATGGAGATGTCGAAAAGCTGATCCGTAAAAGCAGCGATACCGCAATTTGGGAAGATGGCCGGAAAAGAGTTTATGAACGATCCCTGATTGGTTTCTATGGCGACCGTGTGGAAACTCGCTTTCCTCCCGGGAGTACAACAATTACAAGAAGAACTGATGAACAGTCACTTGCATCACTAATCAAAGGGGGTGCAGGTAATAAACTAAACTTTACTGTTGTTCGTGACCGAGATGGCAGTTCAAGCCAAAGACATTGGGAATGCACATTTAACGGATACACGACAGCCACGCTGTTAGCCAATCCTATTAAAACCGAAGATTACACCTGCGCACGCTACAGCTTGACTAAAAATAGTGGATTGGTAGTCAAAGAGCGCAGAGAGATCCAATACTCGAACGAGCTACACTTGGTCATTTGGGAGCGCCGAACACGTCCCGGCAGGGATGCATCCGTACGGACTATCGCAGCCATTTTACCTCCAAAACAGGCAACGATCGATGCAATTGCTACCGCAGTTAAAAACACCAATTAGACCAGGTTCCTAATATGAAAGAACTCAAGGATTTTCAATTTAAAAGAGCCTTCACTACACGAAATGTCGATCTGCAAAACGCTTATGTCTCAGATAAAGTTTCACCGAATGAGGGTGACCTTCTTATCGCGAGAGTTGCGAGTGTAAAACAGCAGTCTCGACTCGAAACGCCAGAAGGACGCAGAGCCTATCTGTTTGACGGCGATCTGGTTGTCGGCGTTGCGGGCAAACGCTACTCGACAAAGTATTATCGAGGCTCGGCAATGCCAAATGAAAAGGCCCAGCTGTTAACAACCAGCGGTATATTTGGGCTGACCGATACTAAATCTAAAAAGGTCAAAGCCGCAACTGAACTGGACGTAGTTGGCAGCCTAGTAACAAACAACAACACGCCGATCAATTTGCTCGATCATCGCTCACTGCCAGCATCAACCACACCGGATTCAACGATACCTATATTACTAGTCATTGGCTCTGATATGGACAGTGGAAAAACCACGCTTGCTACCTCAGCAATTAAGGGGCTGAGCCAAAGCTCGAAACGAGTTTACGGGTTTAAGCTGACTGGCTCCGGTTCCGGACCCGATTATTGGAAGATGTGGGATTCAGGCGCAGCTTATGTTTCCGACTTTATGGAAGCCGGCTATGCCGCAACCTCTGGTCTAACATCATCCACTCTCGTTGATATTCTTAATGATGCGATAAATGATGCCACCAGCAGAGGCTCGGATGTGATTGTCCTTGAAGTTGCCGATGGTATTCTTCAGAAAGAGACTGCAGAGTTACTCCGAGACGCCCATTTCAAAGCACTCATAAACGGAGTATTGATAGCGAGCGATAGCGCAGTTTCGGCGCTTCATATATCCCAACAACTTACTCATCTCAACTATAGAGTGGTCGGACTAGGCGGCGTCTTTACTCAACACCCACTAGCCATTGAGGAATTTTCTTCACAATCAGGATATCCAATCCTCTCTCTAGAGCTGCTGCAGAACCGATCCGGCGGTGATCTGATATTTTCAACCATCACGGCTTACGATAAGAATGACAGCGTCAAACAAGCATACAAGGCCGCTATTTAAAGCGTTCAGGCTTTTTAAAAGGCACGATCTGTTTTACCTGATCGTGCCCGTCGCCTGTGGTCTCGCCATAACTATTGCATTATTAGTGATATACAAAACGCTACACGGCACGCAAGAAAGCGAGATTTTTAAGACGACTCATCTAGCGATTGCGTGTGGAGCCATACTACTGATTGGACTTGGTCGCTATGCTGAACGGTATTTTGCTGAGGTTCTTGCCCAAAGAGTCGTAACCCGCATTCGTCTCGAAGTTTTTAATAAGCTCCTGTCCTCAACGTCGACAGACGACGCACTGCACGAACGTAGTTCAACCTTTATCAGATTAACGGGCGATATGACCGCAGCACGCAACTGGATAATATCGGGACTGGTAAATGGTATTGTTCTTGCCACGCTGCTTGTAAGCTCAATCCTGCTACTTATGTTCGTGCACCCTTATCTGGCCGTAACCGCTATAGCTGCCTTCGCACTGATCACGCTGACGTCGATAGTGTTAGGGCGACAACTGCTGATCGCGAACCAGACACAAAGATCCAGAAGAACACGACTTATCAACAGATTAAGCCAGCAACTAGCCTCGTTATCTACGATTCTCTTCTTTAATCAATCCGGCAAAGAGTCACGGCGCTACCAGGCCCGCAATCAGGCACTGGCAAAAGCCACACTCACCAAAGCTCACTGGACAGGCCTTCTTCGCGCCGCATCTGAGATCATTATGTGGGGCACCTTGATTGCACTAGGAATTGTAGGAATGCATCTTGTCCGCTTTAATTTCATCAATACTCAACAACTATTCGTAATTTTAACTTCATCAATTTTTCTTCTTCATCGCTTTAAAAACGTCTATAGAGTGATCGAATCCTGGGCCGCATTTCGCCCGTCTAACTTCAGAATACAGAGTCTGTTACACCGTCGTGATCGTTTTTCAGGTAAGAAAAAGCCTGCTGCCAGCCCAGAGATCCCCCTGCTTATATTCGA
>JBFEXW010000136.1:0-6132 GCA_041562495.1 Marinobacterium sp.
CATCTCGCTCAGCCTGCTGTTTAACAAGCTGCTCCTGTTCCGCCTGCTGCTGAGCGGCTGACTGGTTAGCCAGTTGATTGATATCAACCATGGTTGCCTGAATATGACGGGGGCGCTCCGGTTCAGGCCTGAGCTGACCAATCCAGGCACCGGACACGACAAGCAATACAATCAGATGTACCAGTGCCGCGAAAACAGTGGGAAGCAGATAGGAACGGTCCAGATGCACAGACTACTCCGTTACCAGACCAACACGCGCTGCACCAGCCCCCTGCAACAGCACCATCAGACGCACCACCTGTTCATAGCTCGCATCCCGGTCACCTCGCACTAGCAGGAGCTTACCGGGATTGACAGAAAGCACACGCCCAACCTGTGTCGCTATATCATCAGCCGTGCGTGGACGGGCTTCATCCTCACCGAGATTAATAAAGTATTCACCCTTGGCATTTACCGTGAGAATCAGCGGCTCCTGATCCTGAGTATCAACAGGTTCTGATGCTGCTTTGGGAAGCTCAACATCGACGCCCTGCGTCAGCATCGGAGCAGTAACCATGAAAATAATCAGCAGCACCAGAGTAACGTCGATATAGGGGACGACGTTGATCTCAGCATTGAGTTTACGCTTGTTGCGCGTACGCCTAATCATTACCGCGCCTCACCTAGCTTCCGTGTACACGGCGATAAAGGATACTCGCGAACTCGTCAGCAAAGGTTTCATAGCTGTTCAACAGCTGCTCAGCCTGAGATGAGAAACGGTTATAGGCGACAACTGCCGGAATTGCAGCAAACAGACCGATCGCTGTGGCCACCAACGCCTCGGAGATACCCGGCGCTACCGATGCCAGCGTTGCCTGATGCACATTAGCCAGTCCACGAAAAGCATTCATAATCCCCCAGACCGTACCAAAAAGACCGACATACGGGCTTGTCGAACCTACAGTAGCCAGAAACGGGAGATGCTGCTCCAGTCGCTCCTCTTCACGCGACATCGCAACACGCATCGCACGCTGAACACCATTCATCACAACGTCAGGATCTACCGATTTCTGCTGAGTCAGACGAGTAAACTCTTTAAGTCCTGCGCGGAAAATATTTTCCGCACCACTCTCCTGATTTGGCTGCGTATTCACCTCACGGTACAACTGCCCGAGATCAATACCGGACCAGAACTTATCCTCAAACACCTTAAAAGCTCTGTTCGCGCGGGCAAATACACGACGGCGCTGAAAGATCATCACCCAGGACAGGAATGAGGCCAGCAGCAGTGACAGCATCACAAGCTGAACAATCAGGCTCGCATTCAGCACCAGACTCCAAATCGACAGTTTATCTTCCACTCAGGACTCCTGTTTTACCCAGGCTTCGGGTAGTTTTTGTTCTATAGATTCCAATAAGGCTTTCGGCCAGCGCCTAGGCTTCATTGTTGCAGCCTCAACACAGATCACTTCAACCTCAGCTTCGCAAAGCAGATCAGACCCATCGCCCCTTACCACCTGCTGAACGAAACGTGATCTCGCTCCGCGCTGTGAACTGATTCGGGTTCTGATGATCAGTTGGTCATCAAGCCGAGCCGGAGAACGGTATTGAACCTCCACCCGCCCAACGACAAAAAGGTAGCCTGACTCTCGCAACTTTTCCTGAGCCCAGCCTGAAGTACGAAGCAGCTCAGTACGCGCCCTTTCCATAAACTTCAGGTAGTTTACGTAGTACACGATACCACCAAAATCTGTATCTTCGATATAAACTCGGATGGGCCAGCAAAAGGCCATATACGCTTCCCAAAAAACCTTAGCGTTGAACAATAACAGCGCAAAATATTTAAACAAGAGACAAAGCAGCGGCTCAGTTTATTCTTCTAGCTTTGCGCGATCGACCCCAAAATAGCGATAGGCGTGATCCGTCAGTACACGCCCCCGCGGGGTGCGCATTACAAAACCCTGTTGAATCAGATAGGGCTCCAGCACATCCTCAATCGTGTCCCGCTCCTCACTGATTGCCGCCGCCAGACTATCAACACCAACAGGACCGCCACCAAACTTCTCCAGCATCGCCAGAAGCAGACGTCTGTCCATATGATCAAAGCCATGCTGATCAACATTAAGCATATTCAGCGCGAGATCAGCCATCTGCTCAGTGATATGCCCATCCCCTTTAACTTCGGTATAGTCACGCGCACGGCGCAACAGACGATTAGCGATACGCGGCGTTCCCCGAGAGCGCCGCGCAATCTCATGAGCGCCCGCCTCATCGATTACTGAACCACTAAGGCGTGCCGTACGCATGACGATCTTGGTCAAATCCGCTTCAGAATAGAATTCCAGACGCTGTACGATACCGAAACGGTCGCGCAACGGAGATGTCAGCAGGCCTGCACGGGTTGTCGCTCCAACCAGCGTAAATGGAGGCAATTCGATCTTGATCGAGCGTGCCGCCGGACCCTCTCCGATCATGATATCGAGCTGATAATCCTCCATCGCGGGGTAAAGCACCTCTTCCACACTGGCACTTAAACGATGGATTTCATCGATAAACAACACATCGCCGGGTTCCAGATTGGTCAGCATTGCAGCGATATCACCCGCTTTTTCCAGAACCGGACCTGAGGTGGTTTTGATCTCGCTTCCCATTTCATGAGCAATGATATTGGCCAGCGTGGTCTTACCCAGTCCAGGCGGACCAAAGATCAAAGTATGATCAAGCGCTTCATTACGCTTTTTGGCTGCACTGATGAAGATCTCCATCTGTTCACGAACCTGAGGCTGTCCTTCATAGTCCTGCAACGACTTGGGTCGGACTGCGCGATCCTGAACCTCCTCGCCGGGCGCACTGACCGGAGAGATAAAACGATCCGCTTCTATCTGCATCGATTAACCTGCCACCATCGCTTTTAATGCCTGTCGAATCAGCTCTTCCGTCGCCGTATCAGATCCCAGAACCTTCGCAGCAGACTCGATCGCCCGGGTTGCCTGAACCGGTTTATAACCGAGCGCAACCAACGCCGTCTCAGCCTCGGCACGGTTATCAGCAACCGGAGCACCCGGTTGTACCATCGCACCGCCGGACAATGAAAACTCAGTCGATGTTGGCAGCTCCAGACGATTCAGCCGGTCTTTCATCTCAACAATCAGACGCTCGGCGGTTTTTTTACCAACACCCGGCAGTTTTACCAGTGCCGCGGTATCTTCGTTATGCACCGTCTGAACAAACTGCTCAGCACTGATACCCGACAGGATTGTTAGCGCCAGCTTAGGGCCGACACCATTAACCTTGATCAGTGAGCGAAACAGCATCCGCTCCTGCTTATCAGCAAAACCGTACAGAAGCTGCGCATCTTCCCGCACTACAAAATGGGTATAGAGCGTGACAAAAGTACCCACCTCGGGCAGCTTGTAGAAGGTGTTCATCGAGGCTTCCAGCTCATAGCCGACACCAGAAACATCAACCATCAGTTCCGGCGGCTGCTTTTCTATCAACTCGCCAGTTAATCGACCTATCACAATCACTCCAGAGGGATATGAGACACTAATGTCTGAACCCGTAAAAATTCTACTCTATGTTTATAAACGCCAGCGACTGCGTGAACTGCGCTTAGCACCCGACATCGCTATTAACCCCTGCCGGGTGTAGGCATGACAGAGCGCTATCGCAAGACCGTCTGCCGCATCCACCTGAGGAAGACCCGGCAGACTGAGTATACGCGCTACCATCGTCTGAACCTGTGCCTTATCAGCCGCACCATTGCCGACTACTGCCTGTTTTACCAGACGCGCGGCATACTCATGCACCTCAAGGCCCCGACTGGCAGCGGCAACTATAGCAACCCCTCGTGCCTGCCCCAGCTTTAACGCTGAATCAGCGTTACGCGCCATGAACACCTGCTCAATGGCAACCTCCTGAGGCTGATACTGTTCAACAATCTGACCAACCCCTTGATACACCTGATTCAGCTTTTCCGGCAGATTTGCATCAGCTATACGAATACAACCACTGGCAACATACTCAACCTGATTTCCCTGTGCGTTGATAATGCCATATCCGGTAATTCGCGACCCCGGGTCAATTCCTAAAATCAGCATCAAGTGTCTCATTAGTTTGATCGAGAGATAATAACAGCCCCGAAGACTCAGCCCAATTATCTGCAACCCTTTTGTTACCCTGGATTTGTTGCTTTAGAAACAATAAAGCCGATCAAATGACCGGCTTTATAAGTAAGAGTGACTTAAGGAGAACTACTCCCCCATCGCCTCTTCTGGAATTTCCGCATTGTGATAGACGTTCTGACTATCATCCAGATCTTCAAGCACATCGATCAGCTTCAGAACCTTGCGAGCTGTTTCGACATCCAGCTCAACCGTTGTCTGAGGAATCATCCCCACTTCGGCATGAACCGGTTGAAAACCCGCCTCTTCGAGATCCTGTTTCACATCCATAAACTCGGACCAGGCGGTAAACACATCAATGGAGCCATCGTCATTAGTGACCACATCTTCAGCACCCGCCTCGAGCGCCGCTTCCATCAGCTCATCTTCATCGACATCGGCAAAGGTGATCTGCCCCTTCTTATCAAACAGATAGGAAACAGAACCGTTAGTACCAAGATTTCCGCCGTACTTATTAAACGCGGCACGAACGCCGGATACCGTACGATTGACGTTGTCGGTCATCGTCTCAACCAAAATCGCCACACCGTTAGAGCCGTAGCCTTCATAGGTCAGCTCGTCGTAGTTATCACCCTCACCACCACCAGCACCCCGCTGAATCGCTTTATCGATCGTATCGCGTTTCATATTGGCGCCCAGCGCCTTATCCACCGCCGCACGCAAACGAGGATTATCCTCAGGGCTACCACCGCCCTCTTTTGCCGCTACGGTCAATTCACGAATCAGTTTAGTGAAAATCTTTCCACGTTTAGCATCTTGGGCGGCTTTACGATGCTTGATATTCGCCCATTTCGAGTGACCAGCCATCAGTCTTCCTTAATTTGGGTCTGTAAAAACAACAGAGGGGCCCAAGCCCCTCTCTTTAATTTCAAGCTTAAGGCGTTTTACGCAGCTTGATATTGAGTTCGCGAAGCTGTGCTGCGCTTACCTCCCCAGGTGCATCTGTCAGTGGGCAGGCAGCACTCTGGGTTTTAGGGAAGGCGATCACTTCACGGATTGAGCTGGAATCGGTCATCAGCATAATCAGACGATCCAGACCAAATGCCAGACCACCATGCGGTGGCGCACCATATTTCAGCGCATTAAGCAGGAAGCCAAATTTCTGCTCCGCTTCCTCATCCGAGATACCCAGAACTTTAAATACAGCTTTCTGCATCTCCTGATCGTGGATACGTACAGAACCACCGCCCAGCTCAACGCCGTTCAACACCATATCATACGCGCGTGACAGCTTGCCTTCCGGCTGTTCGATCAGCTCAGCAGGCGTACAGCTTGGTGCAGTGAACGGGTGATGCAGCGCGGTCAGGCTGCCATCCGAGTTCTCTTCGAACATCGGGAAGTCAACAATCCACAGAGGCGCCCACTCACGTTCGATCATGCTCAAGTCTTCACCAACCTTGATACGCAGTGCCCCAAGCGCTTCGTTAACGATGCGCTCCTTATCGGCACCGAAGAACACCAGATCGCCATTCTGAGCACCCAGTCGCTGCATAATCGCTACAGAAACTTCATCGCCCAGGAATTTAACGATTGGAGACTGAAGCCCCTCAGCACCAGCAGCCAGATCATTAACCTTGATCCACGCCAGACCCTTAGCACCAAAGATAGAGACATACTTGGTGTAATCATCGATCTGTTTACGAGTCAGCTCAGAACCGCCAGGCACCTTAAGCGCAGCAACACGACCCTTAGGATCAGTAGCAGGACCTGCAAATACTTTAAAATCAACGTTTGCGACCAGGTCAGCTACGTCAACCAGCTCCATCGGGATACGCAGATCCGGCTTATCTGAACCGAAACGCTGCATCGCTTCCGCGTAAGGCATACGTGGGAACTCCCCCAGATCAATACCCAACTGGTCGTTAAACAGTCCTTTGATCATCCGTTCAGTGATACCCATGATCTCCTCTTCATCAAGGAAAGAGGTCTCAATATCGATCTGAGTAAATTCAGGCTGACGATCAGCACG
>JBFEXW010000137.1:0-6092 GCA_041562495.1 Marinobacterium sp.
GATTAAAACGTTCTTTCAGATCATCCCCTTTACGTACAGCGATACCGATCTTGTCGTTAATATCGATATCATTACCCTTAAATTCAAAACCGGCACCCTCTGCTGTTTTCAGCCAGTCATAGGCTGGAAACTTATCAGACAGCATGCCGTCCAGGCGACCTGCGGCCAGATCAAGATAAGCATTATCCTGGGTATCATAGAGTTTTACCTTAGCCATACTACCGAGGTTATCTTCCAGATATTGTCCAGCAATGGTCGCTCTTTGCGCACCCAGAGTTTTGCCCTTCAACTCATCGTCTGTAGTGCCCAGCATCTCGCCTTTAGGTCCCACATACGCCAGTACATTTGAATAATAGGGGTTGGTAAAATCAACCACGCGCAAACGCTCTTCGGTGATCGACATCGATGCAATAATCGCATCATATTTGCGACTCATCAGCCCCGGAATAATGCCATCCCAGTCCTGCGCCACCAGCGTACAATCCGCTTTCATCTCTTCGCAAAGTGCGTGTGCGATCTCGACATCAAACCCCTGAAGTTCACCCTTATCGTCGATAAAGTTAAACGGCGCATAGGCGCCCTCGGTGGCGATACGGATACTTTCAGCCTGAGCATTGAGACTCATAGCGGAGGCCAGCAGACCTGCTGAACAGAACGCGATTAGTTGCTTCAATTTCATTGCACTTCTCCTGAAGTAGTTCTCTTTTATTGATGGCTGGACATAAATGTCCGCACCCGTTCAGATTCTGGATTTTCGAACAGTTGCTCTGCGCTGCCCTGCTCCTCGATCTGTCCCTGATGAAGAAAGATCACCTGAGAGGATACATCGCGGGCAAACCTCATCTCATGTGTGACAATCAGCATGGTGCGCCCCTGACTGGCAAGATCCCTCATCACCGCAAGCACTTCATTAACCAGCTCAGGATCCAGTGCCGATGTCGGTTCATCAAACAGCAGCACCTGGGGTTCCATCGCCAGTGCTCTGGCAATTGCGATACGCTGCTGTTGCCCACCTGACAGATGCCCCGGGTAGCTATCCTCTTTATCAGACAGTCCAACCTGAGCCAACAGAAGTCGTGACCGATGGATCGCCTCCTCTTTAGCGATGCCCAACACCTGAGTTGGTGCTTCAATCAGATTTTGCAGCACAGTACGGTGAGGCCAGAGGTTGAAATTCTGAAAAACAAATCCGATGCGTGAACGCATTCGCTCCAACTGGCCTCGATCAGCAGCAATCAGCTCCCCCTCTTTATTGGCTTTTAGCTCGAGCTGTTCACTACCGAGATAGATCTCACCCTGGTTTGGACGCTCCAGAAGGTTTATACAGCGCAGAAGGGTACTCTTTCCTGATCCACTGGAACCCAGTATAGAGATCACATCACCGTCTCTGGCTTCCAGCGATATCCCTTTAAGGACCTCAAGACCTGAGTAGGCCTTATGAATATTCACTAACCTAAGCGCTGTCTCGCTTCCCGGCATCTGGATACATCTCTATACATAAAGTGTTAACCGCTAAGAAATAGTGGAAAATTTGAGATTTAGCAACCCCTAATTTATTAACAGGGTTAACTGAGAGAAAATCAGAAAGTAGATTTTGTGGAGGAAAGACCCGCTCAGGCCAAGCGGGTCTAGATGGGATCAACCCTTAGATGCAGCGATAATATCGTGCCATTTTGCGGGTCCAGTAGTGTGAACAGACTCACCACTGGTATCAACCGCAACAGTCACCGGCATATCTTTCACTTCAAACTCGTAGATCGCTTCCATGCCAAGTTCTGGGAATGCCAGTACTTCTGCATTGGTGATCGCTTTAGAAACGAGGTAAGCCGCACCACCCACAGCCATCAGATAGACCGCTTCGTTATCCTTGATCGCATCGATCGCAATCGGACCACGTTCAGATTTACCAATCATACCGAGCAGACCGGTCTGTTCCAGAATCTGACGGGTAAACTTATCCATACGAGTTGATGTAGTCGGACCTGCAGGCCCTACAACCTCATCGCGAACCGGATCAACAGGTCCTACGTAGTAGATAAAGCGACCTTTAAGATCAACAGGCAGCTCTTCGCCGTTGTTAAGCATCTCAACCATACGTTTATGAGCCGCATCACGACCGGTCAGCATCTTACCGTTAAGCAGGATAGTCTCACCAACCTTCCACTCTTTAACCGCTTCAGGAGTAATCTCATCAAGATTAACTCTGCGCGTGTTGGAACCCACTTCAAAAATCACCTCCGGCCAATCATCCAGACTTGGCGGTGTCAGTGTCGCTGGGCCGGAACCATCCAGTTTGAAGTGAGTATGGCGGGTCGCTGCACAGTTAGGGATCATACAAACCGGCAGTGAAGCTGCATGTGTTGGATAATCCATGATTTTTACATCCAGAATCGTCGTCAGACCGCCCAGCCCCTGAGCACCTATACCCAGATCGTTCACTGCATCCATAATCTCAAGGCGCAGCTCTTCGATACGGTTCTGAGGTCCGCGTTCACGCAATTCGTGAATATCGATCGGATCCATCAGTGACTCTTTCGCCATCACTGCGGCTTTCTCTGCTGTACCACCGATACCTATACCCAGCATACCTGGTGGACACCAGCCCGCACCCATAGTGGGAACCGTTTTTACAATCCAGTCGACGATGCTGTCTGATGGATTCAGCATTACCATCTTGGATTTATTTTCTGAACCGCCACCCTTGGCTGCAACATGAACTTCAACGGTATCGCCAGGAACGATCTCGTAGTGTATAACGGCTGGCGTATTATCTTTGGTGTTCTGACGCTTACCCGCAGGATCTGCCAGAATTGAAGCTCGCAGTACGTTATCAGGATTCATATAGGCGCGGCGTACACCTTCATTGACCATGTCGGTCACGCTCATATCCGCATCCCACTGGACATTCATCCCCACTTTCAGGAATACAGTAACAATCCCGGTATCCTGGCAAAGTGGACGATGCCCCTCTGCACACATCCGCGAGTTGATCAGAATCTGCGCCATTGCATCCTTCGCAGCCGGATTCTCCTCTTTAAGATAGGCTTCATGTACCCCCTTAACAAAATCGATCGGGTGGTAATAGGAGATAAACTGCAAAGCATCAGCAACGCTGCTGATCATGTCGTCTTGGCGGATTACGCTCATTGAGGCACTCCCTATGTCTGTTGGGCCGAAAAACGCGCACTAGTATATACCAGCCTGCGAACCCGAGGCTGTGCCGAATTGGTCTAAGAATATAAAAAGTTAACCCAGCGACAGGAGATAAAGCAGGCCAAAAACAATCAGGAAACGCGCCGTTAACGGTGGCAAAGCCTCTCTTTTACCCTCAGCCTGCTTCTGCAATGCCATCGGCTGCTTTAACAGCGGAAGAGAAAAAATCAGCCAAAAAGGATTAAGCAGGCCAGATGTAAAATAGTAAACAACCGGTAACAACAGAGAAACTATCAGTAACAGCAGATAAAGAGTACGTGCATTTTGCAAACCTATGCGTACGCTGAGCGTACCCAATCCACGCCGTTTATCGGCTTCAAAGTCACGAATCTCGTTGGCCAGAAGTAGCGCGGAAACCAGCAGACTCAGCGGAATAGAGAGCAGAACCACATCAGAGTGAAGCCGGCCACCCATCGCCAGATAGGCGCCGGATACCATCAGCACTCCCATCAGCCAGAAGACCAGAACAACCGCGAGCCCACGTCCCTTGAGATCTATCGGTGGCAACGCGTAACCCAGTGCTCCTATAAGACCCACCAGACAGATCCAGAACAACAAGGGATCAGTATGCTGAAGCAGATAGATCGCTATCAGCGCCGCCAGAAAAAAGGCGCCCAATCCCAGCAAAAAATTACGCTTAACAACCGCCAGCAACTGAAGTGACTGGTGACGTTTCAGGTCGGACCAGTCACCCATATCATTGATCAGATTAACGCCACTTTGGGCAAGCAGACCGGCAATCAGAATCAGTATTGCCTTAAGGGATGAACCGTAGCCATCAAGCATCGCCATCCGGATACCCAGAGCGCAACTCATTAACGCTACAGCAAAGGAGAAGGGGCGCAGGGCTTTGAAAAAATGGAAATCACTCAGTGTTCCTTCAACAGCCCTGTTACCCACGCCCATTGATCAGCTAGCCTTAGAGACCTGTCTTGGTGAATTCGGCAGATCACGCATCAACAGCGCAAACTGCATATCGGTATTGAAGTCCAGCGGCAGCGTTACACGATGACCTGAACCTGGAGCCACCTCAACACGAGCACCATGCTTGTTATAGAGCTCATCAAGTTTGAAACGACGGTTACCCACAGGCGTCATCAGTTCAAGCGTATCTCCCACTTCAAAACGGTTCTTAACATCGATAACCAGTTTGCCGTTCGACTGATCATGCTCGACAACCTCACCGACGAACTGCTGGTGAACACCAACAGAGTTACCGGTTTCGTAGTTCTGATACTCATCATGCACATGACGACGGTAGAAACCTTCGGTGTAACCACGGTTCGCGAGGTTTTCCAGTACGTCCATCAAACCTTTATCGAACGGACGCCCTGCTACCGCATCATCAATAGTCTGGCGATACGCCTGTGCAGTACGCGCAACATAGTAATGCGACTTGGTACGTCCTTCGATCTTCAGCGAATCAACGCCCATCTCAGCAAGACGGTGTACATGCTGAATCGCTCGGAGATCCTTGGAGTTCATTATATAGGTGCCATGTTCGTCTTCGAATGCTGGCATATATTCACCCGGACGCGTCTCCTCCTGCAGCAGGAAGATCTTATCACTTGGTTTACCTTCACCCAGCGCAGGTTCATTGGTATCGCTCGGATCGAATGCCTGAACCGGTGCAACATCGCCGTTATCAGTTTCCTTCGCCTCATGAGCATCGTACTTCCAGCGACAGGTGTTGGTGCAGGTGCCCTGATTGGGATCACGGTGATTAATGTAACCTGACAGCAGACATCGACCTGAATAGGCGATACATAGCGAGCCGTGCACAAACACTTCAAGCTCCATCTCAGGACAGCGGTCACGAATCTCAGCGACCTCGTCCAACGACAGCTCACGCGACAGAATAACTCGCTCAATGCCAGCCCGATGCCAGAACTTAACTGACGCCCAGTTCATCGTATTCGACTGTACGGAGAGGTGAATAGGCAGATCCGGATATTTATCCTTCACCATCATAATCAGCCCCGGATCCGACATGATCAGCGCATCAGGCCCCATCTCAATTACAGGGTCAAGATCACGCATATAGGTCGTAAGTTTGGAGTTGTGCGGCAGAATGTTACTGGCAACAAAAAACTTTTTCCCCTGCTGATGCGCGATGGAGATACCCTCAGCGAGGTTTGCATGTGTAAAGTCATTGTTACGCACACGCAGGCTATAGCGGGGCTGACCGGCATAAACCGCGTCGGCGCCATAAGCAAAAGCATATTTCATATTCCGCAGCGTACCGGCTGGGGAGAGAAGTTCTGGTTGTCGCATTCTGATCTCGAATTAATTTAGTTAGCCACAGGCTGTGGCAGTTCGATCTCAAACAGAGGGGTATATACTGACCCTTTCTCGCCCGGCCGACTCTGCAACAGCACAATTGAGTCTGCGGGGAGGTTGAGATCCAGGACCGGCTGTTCCGCATCAAGCGAAAACTGATTATCCGACGGCAATCTTGCCAGGGTAACGTGGGGTAGGAAGTCACGTTCGGTGTATTCAACACCACAATCGGTCGCTACCTGAACCATCTGATTGTGCAGCGCTGCTATATCGCTGTCTAATCTGGCCATCGCTGCAATTACCGATAATTTAGGACTTACCGCATAGTATCCGATACGATCAAGCTGCACTGAAAACGGTGCGCTGCTCAGTATCTCCTGCGCCCTGCTCTGCAACTCTTCCACCTGATCGATTGAGATCTCGCCAAGAAAGCAGAGCGTGAGATGAAAGCTCGACGAATCCACCCAGTGCGCATCAAGCCCACGGTCAAACTCACACAGCTCGTCTGCGAAGTTCGAAAGTTGACGCGATACCCTGTCAGGCAGGCGTAGCGCAAAGAATGCCCGAACCTTCATCCCTGGGTTAATACCCCCTGTTTA